>JAMOOP010000164.1 GCA_027065385.1 Campylobacteraceae bacterium
CAAAAAAGAATCTATAAAATTTATTCTTGAAGACTATTACAGGGTTGCCTGACTATAACTTTTTTTTATAATTAGTTATAGTTACAGCTAGAACATTGTTTATTTTGTGCTAGTTTTGGTGACTCTCCCCACTCTTTAGATAAAAGCTATTAATCCATTATATAATAAATTAGATTAATAACTAATGTCAATTTTAATGAAGAAAATATTTTTTAACCCAAAGCCTTTTTTAAATCCTCTATTAAATCATCTGTATCTTCTAATCCAATACTAAGTCGAATAAGTCCAGCAGGAACACCAGCTTCTATTAGCTCCTTAGCTGATAGCTGTTGATGTGTTGTAGATGCTGGGTGAGTGATAATAGATTTACTATCTCCAATATTTACAACCAAACTAAAAATCTCTGTACTATCTGCAATTTTTTGAGCCTCTTCTAGCGAACTAACTTCAAATGATAATAGTCCACTTTGACCTTTTGGAAAATATTTTTGAGCTAACTTATAGTTTTTATTAGATTTTAACCCTGGATAGTTTACCTTTTTTACTTTTGGGTGAGCTTCTAAAAATTTAGCAATAGCCAAAGCCGAACTAGAGTGTTGTTTCATTCTAAGAGGTAAGGTCTCTAATCCTTGAATATATAACCAAGAGTTAAAAGGGCTAGGTGTAGCTCCTAAATCTCTTAAAAGTGCTAAACGAACTCTAAGTGTAAATAGAGGTAGAGACAGGTCGCTATATATTAATCCATGATAACTCTCATCTGGTTCATTAAAGTGGTAGTATCTAGGGTTATTTTTTATCTTATCTACTAAATTTTCTCTCTCTACTATAATACCACCAATAGCCAAACCTTGTCCTGTTGTATATTTACTAGCACTATGAACTACCAAATCACACCCAAGAGTTAGAGGTTTACAATATATAGGAGTTGCTACCGTATTATCAACACAAGTTAAAATATTATGACTATTGGCAATTTCAGTAATAGCATTAAAATCAGCTACATCAATACTAGGGTTTGTAATACTTTCAAATAAAATAAGTTTTGTTCTATTATCAATAAGCTCTTCTATTTCTAATGGATTGTTTACATCAAAATATCTACTCTCAATTCCAAATCTTTTAATAGTATGGGTTGTAAGAGTTGAAGTTCCTCCATAAACTTGTTTTGCTACAATAATATTATCTCCACTTTCAGCCACATTAGCAATAGCATAAAATATAGCACTCATTCCAGATGCCGTTCCAACTCCTGCAACACCTTTTTCAAGTGAGGTAAATCTCTTCTCAAATACATCAGTTGTTGGGTTCATAAGTCTTGTATAGATATTTCCTAGCTCTTTAAGTTTAAATAGATTAGCTGCATGAGTTGTATCTCTAAACTCATAAGCAGTTGTTTGATATATAGGTACAACCATAGTCCCTTGAGCATCTTTTTCATACCCTGCATGTATGGCTAATGTCTGTTCTTTCATTTGTTCTCCTTAATATAAAAATATAATTTTAAATTATATCATAAATAGATTTTTAAAAAGTAAAATTTATAATAAAGAACAAAAAGAGTAAAATCTATTTTATAATATTAGGAGTTAATATGAGAAGTCTATTAAAAGTAGTAATAATATTACCTACTGCTCTACTCTATACAAAAGAGTTACCCATAATAGAGTGTCCAAGATATAATGTTATGAATATAGATAAGTTAAAAAAAGAGAGGCTTATCTCTACTCATAATCAAGGAAGTGAGTTCTACTTTAGATTAAAAGATAAAACAAAAAAGGTCTTTATTAAAGAAGAGCCAAGAGTATCAAAAATTTCAAAAGATTTAATGGATTTAGTTGAATTAGGAACTGCCATAATTAATCTACCTCAACCATTTACCTTAATACCAAAGAATTCTAATTTTAAACCTAAAAAAGAGTGTATCTATTATAAGCAGAGTTTTAAAAGAGCATCTGTATATTTAGCAACTATTGATGAGAATAATAACTCTACTATATATAATTTTAAAGTAGGTTCAATAGAACATCTATATCTAACAACTGATATGCCAATAACTGATATTAAAAAACTATCTTTTAATCAAGAAAACAGCTCTTTTTATAAAACAAAACAGCCATCAGCACTATATTTAGGGGCTAACTATAAATTGGGTGATATATATTTAGACTATCCTATAGATAAATTTTATAATAACTTCTCATTAAAAGGTATGGTAGAGATTTCTAGCAGACCCACAAAATCTATGGGTATTAGAATTGGGTATCATTTAACTAAAGGGGTAGAACTTTTTATAGCCAAGTTGTGGACAAACAATATATATAATAAAAACCGTACACCAACCATAGCTTATGGAGTGAGTTTTAATTTAAATAGAGCTTTAGAGCAAGTAAAAGAGATATATAATTATAAATAGTCTCCCCTCTCACATAAAAGAGTATAGTCACAATATTGACATTTAGTTATATCTTCACAACGATTAGCTTTAAACTCTTTTATCTCTTTTAACTCATCTATAATCTCACACAGCATATTAGTTTTACTCTCTAACTTAGTAATTGGTGTTATTTTTCCATTAAAGAGTTCAATAAAAGCTAAATCTATATTGGAGTACTCTTTTTTTAAAATCTCACTATATATACTCATCTGAAAATCTGTTAACTTCTCTATATTTTTTACTCTATTTGCATCTTTTACAGAGCCACTCTTATAATCTAATATTAAAGTGTGAGTAGTGTCTTGGTCAATACGGTCAACTACACCTTTAAATTTTACTCCTCTAATTAATCCTACTATTTGTCTCTCTCTTTCAACCACTCTCCAACCTACTCTAAAGTGGTCTATTTGAGTTTCTATAAATTTAATAAGTCTCTCTCTCCATAATATTTTACTAAATGCTATTTTTGCACTATTGGTCTCTAAAAATCTATCTAAAAGGGTATCAATAGCTCTTTTCATATCACCAAAATTATCAAAAGAGTCTCTATTTTTAAATAGGTGTTCTAAAACTCTATGTAAAAATCTACCCTCATTTATCTCATCACTCTCTTTAGCTCTTAAACCCTTTTTATAAAGGTAGTAATATTTTCGTTTGCAACTTAAAAAGGTTTTTAATCTTGTAGCAGACCAAGTAATCTTAGTTGCATCAAAATTTTTAATAATCGGGTCTTGTTTTTTCACTATTTGAGATGGAGTATTATATAAAAACTCTAAACTAGGCTCTACCTCTTTACCCAATCCTAAACCTAACTCATATAGATATGATGCAGGAGATTTATTATTGCTTTGACTATATATAATAACTGCCTCTTTAGCCTCCTCTAATACCCTTTTATATATCTGTTTTTGAAGAGCCTCTCTATCATTTTTTGTAGGAAGATTAGCATTTTTTCTAATAGTTGAATTTAAAAAGTTATCTTTAGCAGGAATTGCAGGAACTATTCCATCATTAAAATCTAAAATCACAACCCCCTTAAAGGATACTCCCCTAGTCTCCAATGCACCCATAATTGTAACTTTTCCACCTCTTATATCATCAATACTCAATTTACCAACCCTCTTAAGCCATAAAAAGAGATAATGTTTTAAGCTTATCTTCTCATTTTTAAATATAGATATAAATTGAATATAAGCACTCTCTATAATATCTTTTTTGAAATCAAAATCTATAAAATCCAAAAGTTTAAAAAACTCATCTACTAAAATCTCTTGATTGGGAGATAAAGCGTTTAATCTATCTAAATCAACACTATATTTTCTTAATCTTTCTATAGACTCATTAGAAAAACTACCCCAATATTGGTATATAGCTTCTAATATTTTATAACTTCTAGTTTTACTATAATCAAATCCCATAGAGAAGTTAAAATTATTAAAAGAGTCATATAGCTTTATAACATCTTTAAAACTCTCATCAGGTAAAATTACTACTATATCATTAGGAGATATACCACTATCTACCATTTTTTGAACAGACTCAAAAAGAGTAGGAATTTGTGTTAACCTCTCTTCTACACTAATAACTTTAGCCTCTATTTTTAAACTGTTTCTCTCTTGCTTTATAATTTTTTTACTCCGTAAATCAAAAGATACAAAACTATTTTCAGGTAGTTCTTCAACTCCCATCTCTAAAAATCTACTCTGCACCTTTTTATTAAATTTACTTGTTTGAAGATGTATAATAAATGGTTTAGTTTTAGCTATCTCTTCTATTAAATAGAGTTCAAAACGGCTCAAATAGCCCTCTAAAAAAAGTTCATATCTACTAAACTCTTCAATAAACCCTCTATTTAATTTATGAATTTGAGGTATAAAAACTCTATCAGTTAACCCTTTTTCTAATAGAAGCCTTTTATAGTTTTCTAATAGCTCTTGAAGTATCTCTATCTGTTCGGCGAACTCTACAAAAGAGTCACCATCTATTAAATCATTAAATGATATATATTCGTGACTTAACTCTTCAAAAAATTTTAATATGCTATCACTCTTTGTAAAAAATCTAATTAGTTCTCTACTTATTTTTAACTCATTAAATGTTTCAAATTTTGATGCCTTTTGTAAAATAAGTACTCTTTGTAAACTATCTACTATTGTAAGTTCAGGTAGTAAAATGGCTCTTTGCTCAAACTCATCTATTCTCATAAGTGTGGGAAGTAGAGAGTTATTTTCTCTAAATATCTCTTTCTGTTTTCTAATAGCTCTTGATGTTGGATAAATATATAAAGTTTTCATAAACAGCAGTATATCTTAAAAAATCTGATTTAATCAAATTAATGAATTTTATACCTTTTATATGTTATATTAAGATTAATTTTAACTATAAAGGGAAATATAATGAAAAAGATTATATCAATTGCAGGTGCTATTTTATTATCTTTAGGAACGAGTTGTATTGCTGTAGGTGCAGATGATTTAGATACAATTAAATTAATAGATGATTCTGGTAAATCAACACTTAAACAAGGTCATATTGTAGGTTGTAACGACCATGTAAATAAAAAAGAGTTAACTTGTTCTAAAGAGCCTGAAGAGATTATTTTAAGTAAACTACCAACAAGTTCTCAAATAGATGATACAGATTTTGATACTGAAAAAGATATGGAAAAAATTAAAAATCAACTTAGCACTGTAATGAAAGAGCTTGAAAAACTAAAAAAAGCTAGAGAACAAGATAAAAAAATTATAGAAAAACTAAGTAGCCTAATTGAAATAATCTCTAAGAAAAAACCTAGTATAGAAAAGAAAATTACAGTAAAAACAGGTATAGAAAATATTGTTAAAAAGAATATAACAAAAAGAAAATCAAAATATATTCCAAAGAAAATCAAAGTGTTAGAGACTTATGATGACCATGTTGTAATTGAAGTTCAAAGAGGTGAAAGTCTATCTAGTTATGCACAAGCTTATTATAATGATAAAAATAAATATTATAGAATTTATAAAGCCAATAGAGATAGAATTAGTAGTAACCTAGAGGTTATTATAGGTGATAGATTAATTATTCCACTAGACTAATAAGCACGGTAATTCAAAATCAAATAAAAGTTAAGTATAATACGCAAAAAGAATTATGAAAACATTATTAGAAAGATTTAGAGAGTTACCAGACTATAGGAAATATAAGATAGCAAAATATAATGTGG
>JAMOOP010000165.1 GCA_027065385.1 Campylobacteraceae bacterium
TCAAAAAAGAATCCATAAAATTTATTCTTGAAGACTATTACAGGGTTGCCTGACTATAAGTAATTTAAATAATTATTTATAGTTACAGCTAGAACATTGTTTATTTTGTGCTAGTTTTGGTGACTCTCCAAAATAGATGTTATTTTTTCTTCAGATTTTGATGTTCCTATAACAATAATATCTTCTATATTATATGCTTTAGCTAAAGCCATAAAAGATAATTCACTTTCATAAACTTTATTATCAATAATATATTTATGTTTTTTATCTATTCCACTTGCACCCATTGTTGCTATTAATCTCATTTAATTCTCCTAAAACTTTCTAAATCTAACATGCTTAAAAACGGAAGTTTTAATAATTTTTCCGTCTATCTCTTTCTCTTCTACATTTCGTTTAGTAGTGGCATAAATAGCCTCTCCTTCAATAGATTTTACAAAAGATGCCATAGCACAAGTAGCACCAAAATCACCTTGAACCAATACCATATCACCACTCTCTATATTATCAATTAGATAGTCTCTAATAGGTTGTAGATAATCGCTTAAATTTTCTAAAGATGCTGGTATATTTGACCAAATAATTTGTAAATTATTGGGTAAAGATATAAACTCTTCTACTCCAAAAGAGACTTTAGCATCCTCTTTTTGTTCATCTGTCATATTATGCGAAAATAGTAAAATTAGTTTTTTCATTGTTGTTTTAACTCCTTTTTTTAGTTATATTGGTATTATATTTTTTTTATTGGTCAAAAAATGTCTATTTTTATATTTTTTATAAAAATACTGTTTTAATCATCTTAATGCTTCTATTAATCTTTGATAATATGCTTTTGTATTATTATATATCTCAATCAAATTATCTCTTTCATAATAGGTTTGATTAATAGCTTCTGCCATCTCTTGTGGTTCATCATCATAGTTATGAGCTAATTCATGTCTTATATCTCTAAGTCTTGCCCACTTTTTTACCTCTAAAATACCCAATCTTTCCAATCTATTTAAAATATCAATAAAAGGCATATTTTGTATTAGTAAACTATCATCTTCTTTAAGTATTAATATCTGTTTAAATAGTTTTCGTCCTATTGCATCTTGAAGTTTTGAAAATCTAAATAGAAATTGGTCTAATGGTTGAACTTGATTTTTGTTTAGTGATATATATTTATCCTTATCTAGTGGCATAAACTCTTTTAAATCTTCAACAGCTTCACCTATTCTCAAAACATGCCTATCACACTCATATAAAATTTTTTCTATTCGCTCTTTTATAATATTTTGTCTCATAATTTTACTCCATTCTTCAATGCCTCTTGTTCAATTGGACGATTTTTATCTTTTGAGATAAGCACATCTATTTTTTGTTCACCAATTTTGCTTTTTAGCTCTACTAAAAAATCTATCTTTTTATTAAAAAGAGTAGAGATAGGGAGTTTTTCCTCTAATACTATATATAAATCAATATCTCCACCTCTTTTACTAGCATCAACTCTACTTCCAAAGAGATAAATTTCTCCTTTGGAGAAAATATCTAAAAATGTCTCTTTTATGGCTTTTTGTTGTTTTTGGGTTAGTCGCATATTTAAATCCTTTGGAATTTAAACTCTAAAAATATTTTTTATTTTATTTTTCAATTTATCTATATCTTTAATATCTTCAAAGCCCAAAATTTCAAAACTATTTTTACCTGCATAATTAATCATTTCATCTTTTGTTTTCTCAGTAATCTTTTTATCTGCAAATGAGATAAGTATAGGTTTAGCTCCTATACCACCTATCTGTTCTGCTCTAATACTTGCTTCAAAAGCTTTTTGTTTTATATATGCTCTTTTATCGGTAGTACAACTAATGACATAAATTGTATATCCCTTAGTAATAACTATATCCAATTCAAACTCTTTTTTTCTTTTATTTTCAATAACTACATTCCATGCTAAATCTGTAAACTTTAATTCATCTTTCAAGCCATTTAAAACATAAAATATATATTCTTCTAAAAAGATACCTTTTATAAATTTTTGAAGTTTCTTTAATTTGTTGTTTGAAATTTTTTCTAAATCAAGAAACTGCAATTTAACTTTCCAATTTTCTTCTTTTAAATCTTTAAAATCCTTTTTCCAAAACTCTATAAAATCTTTATTATTTTTTACTTCATTAAGTAAGTATTCGATAAATTTTGTATTATAGAATTCGCTATTTTTATTATCTAATTTTTTAATATTTGCTCCATGCAATAAACAAAATTCTTTTATAGAAACATTAACACTTTGTGCAATATTCCCCTCTTTAGGAAATTCTTCTTCTCTTTTCAAATAGAGTTTATAATTTGAAGGGGAAATATCAGAAAAAACCTTGTTTATATCTGATGAACTAAACTCTTCTATTGCCAAAAAAGTTCCAACACTCATAGGCTTCGTTCCACCTGTATAATTTAAATGAACTGAATTTACATTCTCTAATTCAAGAAGTTTATTTTTAACTTTATCCTTTATCCCATTTATATCTCTAGCATTATTTTCAAGATTAATATCTATAAATTTAATATTCTCATTTAAGTTTTTTATATTTTTAGACAATTCTTGAGTCTGATTAGTATATATCAACACAACTTTATCATATTTAAATAAATCGTTTTTATCTTTTGACTCATAATCTTTAAAAAATTTAATTAAAGCATAATTCGCAATTGGATTGCCTCCAATTAATAATACTAATAGTTTCATTTTATCCCTCTTTCAATATATTTTCAATATATTCTTTTCTCTTTAATGCTTTCTGCTTAGCTCTATCCCAAGTTTTTGGATTTTGTTGCAGTATCTTTTTCACTTCATTAGCTAACTCTTTTTTTATAATTTCAAAATCTTCTATTTTTCCATTTTTCATATCATTAATAAGTAGTGCCATATCAATATAACTCTGAACTAACCTTTGAATAGGTGTCATAGCCTCTAATCTTGTTCTCTCTTTAGCTTCCTCTTTGGCTCTTTTTTCCTCCTCTTCTTTTTCTCTTTTAGCTTTAACAAGAGCTAATATTTTTTGTTCCTCTATTTTTTTATTTTGAAGTTTATGAATAGTTTCAATAGCATTAAACCTATCTATCTGTTTTTCCCATATATCCACTCTATTTGAAATACCATTATCCAATTTTTCGCACAAAATCCACCCAAAAGGCAAAAGTTCATTCTCAAAATAAATTTTATCTTTTATACTCTGTTCTAATGCAAAGGTTCTAGCTATTGTTTTAGACTTATCAAACTCTTTAACACCTTTTATCTCTCTAATGTTATTGAGTGACTTCTGTTCTGCTCCACTAAAACGACCAATATTAATAAGAAAAATATCTGAAGACAGTTTTTTAACTTTATCTCTTAAATAACCTTTTTTAGAAGCATATATTTGCTCATCTTTTCCAAAGAATGGAATATAAAATTTATTACAGATAATTCCAATATTTTTAAATATCTGTTTATCACTTATATCTGTAATCTCTATTTCAAAAGTTTGATTAGGTTTTATTGCCTCTATATAATTACTAATCTCTTCCGTTCTATATTCTCTTGCTTGTTGATGAGATTTATCTTTTTTGACATTGATTGTTTTATAATTTTTTGTCTCTAAGGTAGAAAAAGAGTCATTTATTTTTAAATATCTAAATATATTTGCAAAATCACTATCAAATGGTATCCTTCCTTTTTTATCTAAAAGTCTATCTTTCGACAAGTTTTTATTTTTCATAATATCTTTTATACCATTGCAAACAGTATCGTCATTATATAAACACTCTAAAATAGCAGTTCTAATGCTTCCTTTAATACTACTTCCCGAAATAATAGGATTATAAGATGTGTTTAGTTGTTCAAATATTGGTTTATTAAAATTAGAAAAACTGCTCTCTATTTTTCTAATATGTAAATTTGACTCTATAATCTTGGTCCTATTTCTTTCAATTATGTTCTTTAAATTATTTAGGTTTTGAGGAACTATAATATTGTTAGCAATAAAAAAATCCACAATATTAAACTCGTCATACAGATAAATATAACCATCTTTATATAAAGCATTGAAGTTTAATTCAAATTCATTACCACTAGATATATGAATGGGGCTAAGGGTAGTTAATTTATATTTAGACATTTTTTATCCTTTATTTTAAAAGGTATAGCAATAGAGTAACCTTGTAAATGAGAGATTTTATCTTTAATCCCATTATTTAAAGCTGTTCCAAAATACTCTTTTTTCTCTTTTAGTTTTACAACTGCTCCACTATCTGCCATAAGTACAGGTTTTTTAAAAGCATTTTTATAAGCTCTATCTAAGCCAAATTTACCAAATCTAGTAAATGGATTATACCAACTCTGAATAACATTACTATCATTTAAAATTGTGGGAGAAATTGACATATAATAGTCGCTCTCTATATTATAATTAATTGGATTATTAATCTCTTCAACTTCAAAATTACCTTTCCCTAAATTGGCATCTTTTCCAAATCCAAATTTTCCAATATCTTCAATAGTTTTGATAATCTTATCTTTAATAGAGCTTTTAATCAATATAAAAATCCAAAGTTCTCTAAAATATTGTATCTCCACCAAACCATAAGGTGCAAATCCCTCTACATCAGTTGTAAATGTTGCTCGGTTAATACTGTTTTTAACAGTAGCTACCTCATCAAAATATTTAACTTTTTCACAAAGATATAGTTTTCCATTTTGTAAATTTTCTATAGAGATAAAATCTTTTTTTCGCTCCTTTTTTTTATCAAGTTCTTGACCATCAGGCTTTTTAAAACAATCTAAGGGCAAAACGGGTTTATAAATATATCCAAAAGGCATTATATCAGAAACTATTAGTTTAGGCTCTTTTTGTAAATAGTTTTGAAATTCCATATCCCCTTTTAAAAATAGATATGCCAATATTTGACCAAATATGGTATCCCCTTTTGGGATAGTTCCAAAAGATGATAAAGGCTTAATTTTAAGAGTTACTATTTCCATTATTTAAACTCCCTTCAATTTCAGTTATTAAATCTTTTATCTCTTGAGCTATATCTCTATTCTCTTTTTGATATATCTTAAACTCTATTTTTCCATTACCACGACTTCCACCTCCACCCAAAGCATCATTTTCAAGAAGTTTTAATCCCAGCTCTATAGTAGTTTTATTAAGTGGTAATTTTTTATCCTCTTTAAATTCTCGTATAACTACCTCAAAATTAAACTCAATACCTGCTGGAACTCTCTCCATAAATCTTGGATTAGCCGTAGCAGTAACACGATTAATTGTATTTTCTGCTTTTTCTTCTGAAAGTTTTATTTTTTCATCAAGATATAATTTTCTGCTCTCTTTTGTTAAAAATGAGTCTCTAAAAATAGCTCTAGTTATTTTAATATTTTGGGTATCTCCACTTCCTGCACTCTCTCCAAATAGAGTAATAATTAAATGAGCCTTTTTCTTTAATATTTCATCATTACAATCTTTAATAAAATCACTATCAATTACTTGTCCAACTTTTTTCTTTTTCTTACTATCTCTATGATTTTCATATAACTCTTTTTGTTTATCTATGAGCCCAAATTTATGTTCTAAAAGACTTCTAATTTTTCCTTTTAAACTACTAGCAGGAATATATGGTTCTGTAATTCTTTTTCCTGTTCCATTATAATTAATAGTTCCATCTGCATTTGCATAAATCTCTCGTTTCACTACAGCACTATCAATCCCACCAATTTTCATAGTATCATCACTACCACCTATATGTAAACCTGTTATTATTCTTAGTTCTGTTTTTATCATCTTTTATTTTCCTTTACAAATTACTTTATCTTTATTTTGTTTGATAAAAAAAATACTTTTTTTACAATCAACTATATTCTTTCGTTTTGCTCTGTCATAGCCAACCTTTTTTATATCTTCTTTTTCAAAAAATCCTAAAATAGCCTCAAACAAAAATCTAAAATTCGTAAATGTTTCTTTATTTTTAATTTGGCTAATTGCTTCTCTCATAAAAATTACAAATGCTTCATTAACCGAACCTTGTTGCTTATTTTTGGCATAAGCTACTTTTGAATTTAGCATTTTGATAAATGGTAAAACTTTACTTTCAAATTCACCATCTGTTGCATTAATTACTTTCTCTTCAAGTTCTAATACTTTATCATAAAAATTTCTAAGTTGATTTTTTTCAACTCCTCTATCTGCATTGACGATTACTTTCGACCATTTTTCAGCAGTTATATCAAAAGTTTTTTCTGTTATATTTGCTAAATCAAATATAAAATCTCCATTCTCTTTGTTTTTCCAATCCTTGTTATTCCAATCAATTAGTTCCATTACGCTTTTCTCCTTTTATAAATAAATTCAACTAAAAACATTTTAGTCTCTTTGGGATAATTTTCTAAACTACTATTTAAATCATCTATTAAATAGTGATAACTCTCATTAATATTCCTATTAAATAGATACCTCAATTTAGATTTCCATAAAGCATCTCTAAGTTTAAACTCATCTGTTTTATATTTAAGTCTAATTGCCATATTACTAATCTCTAATAGAGTATATAGATTTGATGTATTTAAATTATCTTTTATATTATACATCTTTTCTAAATTGTCATATATTTCTAAATAATTATCCCATTTTACAGTCTCCCCAAATAAAGTTATTGCATCTTTTTTTCTAATATCTGTTCTATTCTTATCATCACATGTTTTCTCTCTATCTTTTAAAATCTCTATACACTTTTTTTCTTTTTGAATACAACAAAAATCCTTTGCCTCTTCAAGGGCATTCTCTGCAATATCGGCAATATAATTTATAGGTCTATTTGGTTTTATAAGAATTAATCCCATTGAAATACTCAAATCTTCTCTTTCCTGAATAAATTTTTCAAAATTAGCTCTAACTCTTTTTGCTAAATCAATAACCTCATTCCATGAACCAACTAAAAATAGGTCATCTCCACCTGCAAAAATAGTATAAGTGTGATGATACTCCTTTTCCATAAGATAAGGAACATAAACACTAAAAAAATAATCAACTATTCGAGAAAAAAAGTTAAACTTTGTAAAACTATCTGTAACTGATGAGTTCTTTATAAAATTTCCCATGCCGTCCACATCAGCTTTTAAAGCTATAATTGCTTCAACTCCCTGTTTATCCTCATTACCATCGTTACACTTTCCACAACTACACTCTGCCAACTCATTAAATGTATCAATTTTTCCATATCTATTATTTTTTACATAAGAACTTAATTCCCATTTAGCAAATCCATTATATTTATCCTCATTTGCTATATCATATATTAAAAAATCATCAATTCCAATAGCAGGTCTATTATTTTGTTGAAATTCAATATCAAATCTAATAGAATAATTATCAAAAATATTCATACCATCCTCTATATTTTTGGTAAAAATGATATATCTTTTAGTTGTCAAATATTTACCAAGTTGAATAAACTCTTCACAATTATCACAAGCTACATATGTCTCATCAGGTTCATTTTTATCTCTTCTCTCTTTTCCTTTTTTCTTATTACAAAATTTACATAAGTTTTGATTGTCTATATCATTATCATATTCCATTATAGGATTAATAGATTTAAGATTAAATTTTGAAAATTTTTTAGCCTCTACACTATCAGATAATTTTTTTCTTATCTCTTTATACTTCTTACTGTTTTCAAAATCACTTCTTTTACACTTAATCCAACTAATGCCAATTCCACTTTCACCAAAATACTCTTTTACAAAGAAATCATTTAGTTTATTCTGTATATTATTTAATTTATCCTCATCTATTTTGGGAGATAAAATCTCAAATTTTCCTGCACTTGTTGTAATAATATGCAAATGACTAATATTTAACTCATCTACTATATAATGAGCTACAATTTTAGTAAAAATTTGAATATAAGCAGATTTTGCCCTTAAAACTTTAGACGCATATTTAGCATTTATATCCGAAAATATAAACTTCTGAATACCAAAAAAATCACCTGCAATTAAGAAATAACTATCTATCTCTTTATCTGCAAACAAAACTTCTCTTTTTAACTCTTCATAATAGGAAATTTGACCATCTTTTGATAGATATGTCAAATATTTTTTTAAAAGATACTCTATATTATTTGATTTGATAGATTGATTTGCCAATTTAATATTGTCTTTATACAATTTATCAATAAGACTATCTATTGAAAATATATTTTTTTGTTCAATAAGATTATCAGGATTTAAAATATTTAAACCATAATCCTTTTTATTATCAAAAATATTTTTTAAAGAGTAGAATTTTTGGGTTTTTAAATTTTCTACCAACTCTAAAAAAGATTTTTCATATATATCTATTTTATTCATCTTTTCCCTCTTTTTTATTTATAAATCTCTTTTTGCTATTTTATCTAATTTTTTTGTCAAAAATTTTATTTTAATAAAACCCCACTCAACCCCTCCTCTTCAATCTCTCTTTTAAAATCCTTATGAACTACTATATCAATAGGTTTATATAAATATCTCTCTAATTTAGCTATAGCTTTTATCTTTTTCTCATAAAGAGTGTCTCTATTTTCAGGTACAATAAAAAGGTCAATATCTCCACCTTTTTTACTATTGTCTAATCTACTTCCAAAGAGATATATTTTAGATTTACCAAAAATGGCTTCTATACTCTTTTTAACTATCTCTATTTCGTTTTTTTCTAATCTCATAAAATTTCTGCTCTAATTTTTTTGCAATAGATATTACTACTTCAACTCTACTAATAAAAAGGTTTATACTCTCTATAACCTCATCTGCATCTTCTAGATAATCATGAGCAATTTTGTTTCTTAATACTCTTAACTCATTCCAACTATCAATATCTATAATGCCCTCTTTCTCTATCTCTTTTAAAATATCGAAAAAACTCTTTTCAGTTGTATTAAATCCACTATACTCTAAATAGTTTCTAAAAATTTTAGCTCCTATTAAATCTTGTAGTTTGGAAAATCTAAAAATTAGAGCATTTAGTGCAAATCTCTCTAGTTGATTTAAACTACCATAATCTTTAATTGGAACTTTTTTCTCTAAAACATCTAAAGACTCCTCTATTAACTCAATATGTTTTTGGGTCTCTATAAAATATGAATTTAATCTCTTTTTATACATCTCTAAATCTCCTCAACCTCAATCTTCCCAAGCCCCATAACAGTCTGCTTTCCAACTCCTATTATCTCACCTAGTTTAAATAGTCTATAACTTCTCTTATCTAAGTTTAAAACTGCTATCTCTCCCATAATTCCATCCATATTCATTCGTTTTCCTTGTCTATTACTCTTTCTAAGTAGTGGTTTATAGTTTAATGCTTTGACTGTTGTGCTATAAGTTGGTCTGTAGTCTAATTTAAATGCCTTTTCTCCTTTTTTAAACTCTTGTTCTTTTTGATATATTGAACGCAATATATCTTCTATATCTATATCATTGGTTAAAAACCTATTATTTTTTTTAATTCTAAGTGGTGTTAGCAATTTTATCTTAATGTTTGGACAATAGGTGTCTATTTCAAACTTTTTTGGTAAAATATTTAAAGATTTAAACTCATTTCCATTAAAAATAGGTTCTTGATTTAAACTTATGGTTAAATCTGAAAATTTATAGTTCTCTTTTGTTAGTCCATTTTGAGTTAGTACCATCTCTAAAGCACTTAAAATATAGGGTAATCCATCACAAGCCTCATTAAATAGATACAATCCAAAATCAAACCTATAATCTCCTAAGTTTATATCAAAACGGTATTTATGAAAACTGTTTTTCTCCTCATAAAAGCTATAGTATAAACAGTTATCTTTAGCAAAACAGCCATCACACTTAAAGCTTGGATTAATACATATTACCTTTTTTAAAGCATATCCAAAAGCTCCTCTTATCATTGAGCCTATAAAGTATGGGGCTTTATACTCTGTATTGATTTTTACGCCTATATAATAGTATCTCACTATATCTCCCTCATACTTAATGAAAAACGACCTAAATCGTCACACTCATGAAGCTCTAAAAGGTGTTGTAACCATTTTGGTTTATCTTTTAATCTCTTCTCTACTCCCTCTCTATCTTTATAAATCTCTCCGTGAAGAGCTATTAACTCTATAACCTCTTTAGCCTCCTCTTCTAAAAGCATCTCTTTTTGAACTAAATCATCTACTAAAGGTTTTGCCATTTTAGCTGAAAGCTCCTCATGTCCCCAAAAGATAACATACCCTTTTTCTCTATCTTCTACTCTTGCTTTTGGTTTTGCTATGTCATGAAGCAAGGCAGAGACCTGTACTACTCTATCGTACTTTTTTAGTTGTGCTACTTTACACACTAACATAGTGTGAGTCCAACAATCACCCTCTACATGATATGGATTTGTTTCACTCTCACTAAAGTTATGATTACACTTTTGTAACTCTCTTTTAAGCTCTGGGTAGTTTATTTGAAACCAATTTAACAATTTAACCATTCTCTTCTCCTAAATATATTTTTAAATCTTCTCTTAACTCATCTTCTAACTCTTTAGGTGATATAATCTTTAAATCAGGCAACCACTTTTTAATAAGTGGTAGAACCTCTATAGATTGAGTATATTCAAGTATAAACTCTACAGAGCCATCTCTATATTTTTTAATAAATTTTTCAGATTTTAGGTGCTGTTTCATATTTTTATCAAAATATTTAGCTACCTTTGGTGAGGCTTTTATATGTGCTGTTTTTTTGGGGGTGTTATATTTTGTCATTGGGTTTTGAAAGGTTTTTAGAAAGTTATTGTACTCTTTAAGTTCATTATCTTTTAAATCTCTCTCATAAGAGCGTTTTGCAGAATTTTTAATATCTTCAATAAAAAAGATACGCAAAAACCTAAATCCCTCTTCTTTATCTATAATAGCTACATACCAATTCTGCTCCATAAATATAAGTTTAAGGGGAATTGCCTGTTTATGAACTCTTGGTTTATTGTAAATATAGTAAATATCACGGTACTCTCTATTGATAATTGCAGATTTTAAACTTCTAAAAATATCTTTCTGTTTATCGCTTTTTAGCTCTTCAAATGGGGAGTTTTTATATAGATATACATCTCTCTCTTTTTTAGAGACCTCATAACCTATATCTTTAAATATACTGCTATCCCATCTATCAACTAAATCAAAAAACCAATATAAATCATCACTATTGGTTATAATTCTTTCAAAAATATAAGAGACATCAACTAACTCATAAACTCTATTTTTACCCTCTTTAACCTCTATAATTGAGTTATAGAGTGAGGATATATCATTTAAATGTCTGCCTAGTGTTTTAGTACTATATCCTAACTCTTTAGCAATCTCTTTATCACTGGCTTTTATCTTTTTTTTATCAATTAGTATCTCCATGAGTCTAAAGATACTTTTTACTTTCTTATCTAGTGCCATTTTATCTCCATAAAATATTATATTTTATGGATTATAGCACTATTTTAGGTCAATCTCTGTCTAAACGCCTTGTGTCATATCAAAAACACGAATATGTAATCTATCGCTATAGTAAAATCCATACTCCATACAGAACTCAAATACGGCTCTATCATTATGCCAAATAGTAGCACGGCTTTCACCTACTGGCATACAATATATAGTTGGTCTTTGATAGTTTTGAGTGACTATTGCTATCTCTTCTAATGCAGTCGCTTCTATAAGTTTTTTTGTAATTGTAAATTTAAAAAAGCTATCTTTACTATTTTTCATAATGGTATCTATTGCATTAAAATTAACTCTTCTTGAAAATGGTTCACCTGAATTACTAAGCTTGATAGATAGTGCAAACATCGTTTTTTTATAGGCTGGATATTTATTAAAATTTATCTCTATAGTTCCATTAGTCTCAAATGTAATTAGAACGCCTCTTTTTACTAACCATTTAATAACAGTATAAAATACTTTATCAGAGTGGTAGAGGAGAGGCTCTCCACCTGTAATTACTACATGTGGTAAGTAGCCAATTTGTCTAAATTTTATATCCAATTTTTCAATAAATCTTTTAGCATCTGTTATCTTTTGCCACTGTGATGAGAAATGAGAATCAACTGCAAAATATGTATCACACCCTAAACACTCTAAATCATTTATTTTATATTTTGCTCCAAATCCTGCACAAGATAGATTACAACCTCCTGTTCTTAAAAAGTATGATGGAACACCTGCATATTTCCCCTCCCCTTGTATAGAGAAGAACTGTTCAGTTAAATAGAACATCTAATTCTTGCCTTTATTTAATTTATTTTTAACCACCTGTTTCATAAAAAGCTCTAGCTGATATATCCTCTTCATCTAAATTGTCCATACTCCATCTATTCTCTTTTGGTTTATCTCTTAAAACTGTAGCTAAAACCTCACTAGCACCTTTTATATCTCCCTCCTTTACAGCTTTTGCTATGCTTAATGCTTCATCAAAATATAAACATGGTATTAGATTTCCCTCTGCTGTTAATCTAATACGGTTACAACTTTCACAAAAATCATGTTTATGTGGGTCAATAAGACCAAACTCATATCCATTTTCTATTTTATAGTTAAATGATGGACTAGCTCCCTCTCTTCCTAAAGCTTTAATGGTATGACCCTCTTTGACCTTTTCTAAAATCTCTTTTCCGTGCATTCCTTTAATAGCATCTGAAGCATGACGATTTTCCATATACTCTATAAATCGTATCTTTATATTTCTATCCATACAGTAGTGCATAACATCTAATATCTCTATATCATTTATACCTTTTAAAGGAACCATATTAATTTTAACTCCAAGTCCTACCTCTAAAGCTTTATCTATTCCTTTTAAAACTTTATTTAATACATCTTTTTGAGCAATCTTATGAGCAGTTTCAGGTTTTAGAGTATCGAGAGATATATTTAACCGTTTAAGCCCTGCATCTTTTAATCTCTGTGCAGTTTCAGGCAAAAGATAGCCATTTGTGGTTAGAGCTAGGTCTATATCGGGCTTGTAATCATGTATTATTTTTATAAAAGAGTCTAAATCTTCACGCAGCAGAGGTTCACCTCCTGTAATACGAATTTTATTAACCCCCTCATCTATTGCCACTTTTATAAATAAAAATAGCTCCTCAAAAGAGAGTAAATTCTCTTTTGGAACCCAAGAGAAAGGTTTTTCAGGCATACAGTATTGACATCTAAAATTGCATCTCTCTGTAACTGATACCCTTAAGTAATTAACAACTCTTCCGTGTCCATCTATTAACATATTTATCCATTTTATAGTTTTTGCTTAGAGTATCAAAATGTTTATAAAAGTGTGATGATGTTAATCAAAAAATATAGCCTTATATGGTTACATTCTCTAAAAATTCAATCTTATTACCTCTAATTACTATAACATCTATAGAGAACTCTACATCTAAATTTTTCTCCTTTAAGTAGTAGAGTGTTGAATTTATAACTCGTCTTAATTTGCTAGGAGTAAAATTATATATTGGGTCAAAATCAGCTGCAGCCGATTTTACCTCTATAAAGTGCCACACCCCATCTTTAAAAGCAATAATATCTATCTCTCCCAATTTTCTAGCATAAAAGTTTCTCTCTATTATCTTAAATCCTAAATCTTCTATATAAGATATTGCTCTTTGTTCATTAAAATTACCTTTCTCTTTTGTTGATTTAGCCATTTTGAGGAACTATAGTAACTTTTAAAGATTTAAATCTAGCAGTCATAATAAGCTCATCTGCCTCATCTCCAAATATTGCATTTATCTTTGATTTAGCATGGTGAAATGTGCAAAATAGAGTTTTAGGTTTTATTTTATCGCTAAATTTTACATTTAAAATAGAGGTCTCTCCATATTCCGTTCTTAGTATAACCTTATCTCCGAATTTACCCTTATCTTCTAGAGACGCTAATATTATATCTTCATTATATTTAGTTAAAAGTTTTTTACTTCTTTTAGTTTGAGCAGAGTTATTATAGTGAGCTAGAGTCCTACCTGTTGTTAAGTAAAATCCATCTAAACCATCTCTATAAAATCTCTTCTCTACTATCTCTTTTACCATGCCTCTTAAGCTATACTGCTTATATACAAATCTACCCAATCCATCATCTGTTCTAAAATCCAATAGGTGAAGAACAGGTGTATCTTCATGATATATAGGCCACTGCATTCCTCTTTTTCTATGTCTTTTTAGTCTATAGTATTTTGCTCCACTAAACCTTTGAGGAGCTACTTTTGTAACCTCTTCCCAAACATCTTCACTACTTTTAAAATTGAAATCTCCACCTAATTTATTATCTAACATCTGTAAAACCTCCCAATCATCAGGAAGATTAGATTTAACTAACGGTTGAGATAGATGAAGTCTTCTCATAGCATTAATATATACTCCCGTCTTCTCATAAGCACTCTTTACACCAATAATAATATCAGCCCTCTTTGCAATATCTGTCATAAATAACTCTTGAACCATTATAAACTCTAAATTATCCAAAGCTCTATCTGTCTTATTAATATTTGGGTGGATATGAGATATATCCTCTCCCATATTTAAAAGAGCTTTTATCTTTCCATCTAACATAGCATCAATTAGTTGAGGAGTCATAAGTCCAATCTCTTTTGGTTTTTGATAATCTGGGTCATAATATGGCAAACAGCCCATATCACAAGCACCTTGAACATTATTTTGACCCCTTAAAGGCATAAGTCCAGCTCCAGTTTTACCAATATTTCCAGTCATAATAGCTAAATGAGTCATTGCCATAACAGCATAAGAGCCATCAAGATGTTCTGTAATACCTAGTCCCCAAAATATCATAGATTTTTTAACTGCATATTCTCTAGCAATATTAGGTATTATTTTAGCTAAATACTCATACCCCTCAACTCTCTTAAAAAATTCAGGGTTAGCATAAGGGTCATTTAAAATTTTCTCTTTAAACTCCTCAAAACCTTTAGTTCTTTTGGCTACAAAGTTTTTACTATAAAGCTCCTCATCTATAATAACATAGGCCATCATATTTAAAATAAGTAAGTTTGCTTCATAAGGGATAATAGAGTTATATTTAGCAAGTTTAGCTAACTTTGTCTCTCTTACATCAATTACAGCTAAATTATTCTCTTTTCTAGCCATATCAATAATACGATTTGCTACAATTGGGTGAGCTTCCATAGTATTTGAACCAATTACAACTATAAATTCAGACTCATAAATATCATTATAAGGGTTAGTAGCTGCACCCTCTCCAATAGTAGCTCTCATACCTTTAAGAGATGGAGAGTGGCAAACTCTAGCACAGTTATCAATATGAGGTGAGTTCATACTCTCTCTACAAAACTTCTGAAAAGCATAAGCACTCTCACAACTAGTTCTCGCCCCACCAATAGCACAAAAACTTTTACCTCCAAACCCCTCTTTTATTTCGGATAGTTTTATAGAAGCTATAGTTGTAGCAGTATCTAAATCACAAGTAAAAAAAGTATTATCAAAAGGCTTTAATTTAGAAGATACCAACTCTTTTATTTTTGGATTTCTATCTAAAAAGCTTTTTCTAACTCTAGGCTCTTTTACTCTATCTCTGGCTTCAATAAAGTCATAACCATACTTTCCCTTAATACAGAGTTTTCCCTGTGACACAACCCCATCTTGTTCTGCATAAATTTTAGTTATAGTGTTATCTTTAACCACACCTATAATATCACACCCCACACCACAATAGGTACAGACACTCTCTATCTCTTTAAACTCACCTGTTTTTGACATTTTTTACCTTTAATGATTATTAGGATAAAATTTATCCTAATTTGACTTAAAATTAAGAGTTTTTAGAAAATAAGTCCATAAAAAAATATAAGTTCATTTATAAAAAGAAGAGCCAATATAGAACTTACTATATATTTAATCTTTCTATGATATATAAAAAGATACTCCAATCCTTGTGCAAAAATATATCCAAATATTATAAAAGAGCTTACAAAATATCTAAAGTCTGTATTACAAATAGATGGATAAGAGATAACAAATTTTAAAATTAGAATTAAGTTAATAACTAAAACTCCAAAAATCACTCTATTTACTAAACTCTCTTTATAAAAATGTATTAAATAGCTAATAGAGCCTATAATATAAACTACTCCTAAAATTAAAATAGATTTCATAACTACTAAAAGAAAATCTGTTTTATCTGTAAAAAACTTATAATCAAACTCACCAAAAAACATAGTTCCATATTGATAAGTTGGAAATGAGTATCTAACACTATCTACTCCAAATACATAGCTATAACCCTGCTTTAGTAAATCTATTAGATGAAATGATAAAAAGTAACTACTATTTAGTTGTTCTATTGTCTGTTTTGGAAATTTGGCACTATTTACCATATAAAACCCTCCATTTAGTGGAGTATATAGATGCCAAAGAGTCCAAGAGAGTAGAAAAATTCCAACAAAAGAGAATATAAAAAGAGGTAACTCTTTTTTAGTTTTAATATAACTTATAATAAGTAAAATAAAAAGAAGTAACTCTATGGAGGCTGTTGAGATTTTAGTTAAAAATAGTAAACTAACAGATATTAATGCCAAATAAAAGTATTTCTCAAAATTATTATAATATGCTTTTATACTAAAAAATAGTGCTATAGATGAGAGTGCTAGAACTAAAACATCATTATTAACTCTACTACTCATATAAACCAAAGATGGAGTAAGGGCTAAAAAGAGCATAGAGACCATTAAAACCCATCTGCTCTTAGTTAAAAGTTCTACGACTCTATAGCTATAATATAAAAAGATAAAAGAGCATAGTAGTGAAAAGTACCCAACTCCATAGTGTAGTGCATCTTTAGAGCTAAAATCAAAAGATATTAAAATATTATATATAAAAGCAGTTATAATATAATATAGAGGCTGTTGAGGATACTCCCAACCCTTATTTGGCATATCTGGAATAGAGTAGTTTGAAGCTATATATTTAATTAAGTCAATATGTCCTTGCCAATCGTGTTGAAATAGCATAATTCCATACTTTTGAAAATATAAAATACGAACAGCAATTCCCAATAAAATTATTAAAAATATCCACCTTGTACTGCTTTTTTCCATGATTTTATGCTCTTTTATATTTAAATTGACTCTATCTAATATATATATAAAGAGTTTAAATATTAAAAGAGAGATTGGAACTATAAGAGATATAAATAGAACTATAAAATCTATAAACGAAATTTTTTGCTCTATATCTTGCCCTATATAATCACCCTTACATATATTTTCCCCTCTCTTTAAAGCAACACTTATCTGCTCTTCGCCTCTATAAAAATAGTCATGCTTTTTATCTATATCTATTTTAATACTCTTCTCATTACAGACTAACTTACTCTTTTTATAAGTAGTTTTTATATGAAAGTTTGCATTTTGTGCTATATTTGAGTATATAATAAATTTGGAACTATTTACTCTCTCTACATTTACAACTACTGCTTTTAGATATATAATACCTATTATAAAAAGTGCCAAAAGCAGACCTATTTTATCTTTTTGTGGGGTTCTCATAATATCCTTAACTCTTCTAAAATATCTCGTATTAGTTTACTTAATGGTCGTTTATGTAAATCATCTTCTTTCTTATAGTTAGAAAAAAGGTATCTATAAATCTCATCTTGGCTAAAGCCAAATTTTGAGAGTTCATCTATATAGCTTTGTGGGTAGTAGGCTTTTTTGATAAGTAAGTCAACTACTACATCTTTATGTTGTTCATAGAGTTCTTTTAATTTGAATAGTTCTATATTACTTTCATTGCCTTTTAACTCTATTTCAAAACTCTCAAAGTTATATTTCTCCTTTTCTACTATTGCAAATTCTATACTATTAGGTATATAAGTAAATTTATAACTATCACTCTCTATATCATAATGGTTTATCCAATCAAAATTCATATTATTACTTTTAATTTTATTACAAGTTTGACATGAGGGTATAAGATTAAAAAAATTAACAGCAAGATAAGGATAGATAGTTTTAGGGTAAAAATGGTCTATTTCAGGTCTTAACTTTCCTTTTCTAACAACAAAAGTGTAATTTCGATTACAATAAGGACAAGTGTCTAACCCCAATTTTTCTACAAATTCATAGGCTGAATAGTTTTTTTTGTTTTTACCTTGAGAAAAGAACTTTTCATAACCTCTTTCAACAAAAATATAAAATAGTAGTTTATATCTATGAGAGTTTTTAGTTACTTCTTCCATCTCATCTATAATTTCTTTTAGGAATTTTACTTTTATAAGCAAATCAAGATTTAAGTTTTGTAAATAATTTATATCTGTTTGGGAGAGTGTTAAATAATTATAATTTTCAAATTTTCCATTTGACTTTTTTCTTTTTTTAACAATTTTACCATTTTTACAAGTTTGAGTAATTAAATTCTCTATTTCTGATTTAATAGTATTACAATGTAATTTAAATAATATTTGATTGAAATTAATTTTAACCATTTTCAAGCCTTTTAAGTTCAGCTTTTAACTCTTTTATTCGCTCTTGTTTTTTGGTATCAAATTTATTATAATACATTTGTAAAAGTTTATCTTTTAAAAATGGCTCTCCAATGCTTTCTATAACTTGTTTTATATGCTCTTCTTTGGTTGAAATCTCTTCTATCTTTTTTTTGTTATTTAAAAAGTCCATAATCTCTTGGATTTTATTTTTTGCAAACTCTCCCATTAAACCATCTTCCATAAAAAAGCTATCGCTTAATAAGGTGTGGATATTTGCTCCGAATGTCTCTTTTTTCTCTTTTAATCCATCTACTACTATACAGTTTCCTTTTTCGTCTTTGTCTAGGAAGATTATGTTTTGTTTTGGAATGTCGGATAGGAGGAATGGGGAGTGGGAGGTTAGAATAATATTAAAATTTATACCTTTAAGTTCCTTCAAAAAATTAATAATATAATTTATACTTTTTTTTTGCCACCGTGGATGTAATCCTATTTCAAATTCATCTAAAAATATAAAAATATTTTTTATTTTTACATCTTCCTCTTCTTCATAGTCTATACTAGTATGCCATAGTTTATATTCTTTTTTCGAAGAATAACTTAATATATAGTGAAGTTGAATAAATAGTTGTTTCTCACCAAAACTTAAACTATCAATATTTATGTCATTTTTATCAATTAAATCAATTTTAAATATATATGGTAATTTTTTTATATAAGATAAAAAACAATCGTCTATATTCTCAATAGCTATGGAATTATTTAATCTATACTTTTTTAGTATTTTAGGAATATTTTCACTCTTTAATAAATATTCATCAAAATAATATTGATTTGAATTTTTCATATCATGATATAATCCAGTTATAAACTCATTATAATTTTTATGCTTTTCTCTCTTTAATTTAAAAATTTTTTTTATAATTTCTAAACTTTCATTAAAATTTTTATCTTTAAGCATAGCAATTAAATTTAAAATCTTTTCCCAATCATTATCTGAATAATAGACTCTATTATCCCTTAAAATAGATAGATAACGACCTATTGTTTTTATACTTATCCTTATTTTATGAGGTATAAAAAAATTCTCTTTAGTTTTATTTACTTGATTTTTATAGATAATATAATTCTCTAAAATAACTAAATTACTAGAATATTTATCATACTTGTTATTTTCATTAAATATTTGTTGGCTATTTCTCATTTCAAATTCTTTATATTCACTATTAATGTTAACTGCAATTGCATCTTTGTGATGATTTATCAAATTATAATAATTTGAATATTCTTCTATACTCAAATTTGAAAATATTTTATATTTAAAATTACTATATTTATAAAGTTTTTTTTCATAAAAATATATAAATATAAAATTTTTTAAATACATATTATGTCTTTCTGCAAACATATCTAAAATAAATTCCAAAATACTACTCTTCCCACTCCCATTCTTCCCAACAATAGCAGTAACATTAATATTATCTCCAAAAAAGTTTTCTATATATTGTTTATTACCATCTTTATCAACATTATCATCAATAGTTAAGGTTTCACCATCATAATGACAATTAAATTTTGATGAAAAATTAAATCCCTGATTATGTATATTTTTATAATCCTCAACCCACAAATAAATAAGTTCCACTATTTCCCTTTCAAAACATAATAAGTACTACGCCCACGCCCCAATCGTTCAATAATACTTTTTTCAACCATTTCTTTCAAAATTCGTCTAGCTCTAGCCTCTTTTACTTGTAATAATTTTTCAACATCTTTAGAAGTTATCTTAAAATTATTTTTAATAAATTTAACTATATTCTCTTCTTGGTCTAACAATCCGATACTATCCGATACTTTTCCGATACTATCCGATACTTTTTCTTTATTTGGTCTATAAAAAACAGCTTCAACAAATAATCCTCTTTCTACCAACTCAAATTTAATTTCTCTTTTATTACAACTATCTCTAACTTTACCAATACCACTTCCCCAACTCTCTATAAAATGTAACTCTTTAAAAAGATTGGCTACTACCCTGTTTCTAAGCTCACTTCTACCATTGCTAATCTCATCTATGGTTAAACCATTAACAAAACCACCAACAGATATTATCTCTACAATATCATCATATATTGCTATTTTGATGTCACTATTTCTAGTGTAGTCTCTATGGATAATGGCATTTAAAACAATCTCTCTAAGAGCTAATAGAGGAATTTCATACTGTTCAACTCTTCTTATTCCCTCTATCTTAGCATTGAGATGTAGATGATTTTGTAAAAATTTAATAGAGTTATCTAAAATCTCAAATAGATTACCTTTAAACTCCTTTTTGTCTATAAAAGTCTCCATAGTTGTACCCTTGAACCTAGCACACTTTATCATAACATTATCAAATCTACCAAAGATAATAGCTAAAGCATTAGTAGCCATAAATTTACCGTTTAGCTCTTTGATTAACTTCATATTTTTTAACTTCTCAAAATCACAACTCTTACCAATCTTTTTAAACTCTTTATAGATAAGAGTCAAATCAAACTCATTCAAAGAGTAATCAAAATTCTCCTCTTCATCAAAACTTATATTTCTTCGTTGTCGTTCAAGCTCTATAATATTATCAAAACTAGCTACTCTATTACTAGCACCAACTCGAATATAAGTACCTCTATTTTTACCCTCTTTTTTTAGATAATAAGGGAGCAAATTACCACGAAAAATCTCAATGACTAAAAGTAGTTTACCATCTATGTTTTGGGTATAGATTTCAGGTAAAATATTTGGATAACATCTATCAAAAATTAAAGAGGTTAATTTATCTTGAAGTTCAAAAATATTATTTTCATCAATACCTACTATCTCTCGGTTATCTGTTACTCCAATAATGAGCTTTCCACCACTTGTATTTGAAAAAGAGATAACTGTTTTTACTATACTTTCGTTTTTTGGTAGCCTCTCTTTAAACTCTACTCTTTTATTTTCTCCGTTTTTTATTAATTTTTTTAAATTCAAAATTTACCTTTTTTATCGACACTTTATCTATTAAACACAAAAAACTTAACCAATAAAAAAGAAAGAGAAGTATAAACTATAGCACTACCAATTTGAGCTAAATATGGGTCAATACTTTTTAAGAGTTCTTGCAATACTAAAAAATTAGCTCCATAACTTATGGCTAAAACTGTAAAAAATTTAAATATAACTATCTTACTATTTAGAGTTGATTTAAATGTATATTTTCTATTTAAATAAAAGGATAATATTGAACCAATACCATATCCAATAGCGTTACTAATAGTTGCAGAAACGCCTAAAAACATTAAAATAAAAATAATACTAAAACCTGCGATGGTATTTACTATACCTACAAGATTATATCTTATAAATTGGAAAAATATATTAAACTCCTTGGTTTTATAAAGTAGCAAAAAGATTATATTTTTATACCCAATAAAGGGTATATTTATAAATTTTAATCTTTTCTAACAGTTACCAGATAAAATATAGTTTACAACATTATCTATAAAGACATTATTTTTATTATCTTTAGAATAAACAATATAGAATTTTCTAGTCATTTTAAATCCATATATCCTAGACTCATAAATCTCTCCTCTATGTACCTCTTCTGATACTGCATGTTTTGAGATAATAGTAACGGTCGCTTGGTCATCATCTTTATTTGCTCTTTTTACACTCTGTAACGCTGCTGTTGTATTGCTAACTTCTGATAATACATTAAAGCTCTTACAAGATACACCTAAATCTTCAAATACTTCACCTAAAAGTCTCCGTGTGTGTGAACCCTCTTCTCTACAGACCCACTTAAATTCATAAAGCTCTTCTGTTCTTAATATTTTTGGAATAGGAGTACTTGATACAATTACTAATTCATCTTCAAACCACTCTCTATATATTAAATCTTCATCAAATATAGGTACTTCTATTAAACCTACATCAAACTTTTTATCTTTAAGACCCTCTATAATCTTTTCTGATACATTTATACTTAAATTTATATCATTTCCAATACTTTCACTAATAGTATTTAAACACTCACCTGGGATTACATACGAACCAATAGTAAATGAAGCAGCTAATCTAAATGTCATCTCTTTATTAATGATTTTTAGTACATCTTTTTCTAAAATATTTATACATTTTTCTAATCTTGTAGCAACACTATAAAACTCTTCACCTTCTGGAGTTAGTTTAATACCATTTTTCTTTCTATCTATAATTTTAGCTTCAAGATAATTCTCAATATATTTAATCTGTTGAGTAACTGCTGGTTGTGAAATTCCAAGTTTAGCTGATGCCTTAGAAAAACTTCTCTCTCTTGCAACTGTTAAGAATGTTTCCATCTTTACAAAATCTTTTAACATTATACACCCTTGTAATACTTAATTAAAATCATTATATCAAATTATAATTAAAATTCTTTATAAGAAAGTCGAATATTTAAAAAAAATATATAATTAACGATTTATCTTTTTATTGGTATAATAAAGAAAATTAGGAAAAAACAAAATAAGTATGGAAGAAGTATTAAACGGTTTAAATTCGGCACAACAAGAGGCAGTAAGACATATTGATGGCTCTTTACTAATATTAGCAGGAGCTGGAAGTGGTAAAACAAAAACGCTAACCACAAGATTAGCTTATCTTATAAGTGAAGTGGGAATTGACCCACAAAATACACTAACTTTAACATTTACTAATAAAGCTGCTAAAGAGATGAGACAAAGAGCTATAAGTTTAATTAATAATAGCAACTCATATATGCCACTTCTATGTACTTTTCATAAATTTGGATTGCTTTTTTTAAAATTTCATATAGAAAAACTGGGAAGAGCAAATAATTTTGTTATTATTGATAGTGAAGATAGAAAACGAATATTAAAAAGAGTGGCAAAAGAGCTTAGTATTGATTTAAATATTGCATTTATCTCATCAGAGATTTCAAAATATAAAAATACACTTCTCTCTCCAGAGGAGGTAATAGCAAAAACTGAAGGGTTAAGAGATTATAAAAAGATTGCAACTATATATCAAAATTACCAAAGAGAGATAATAGAAAATAATTTAGTTGATTTTGATGACCTTTTAATGCTTACCTATCAAATTTTAAAAGATAATAACGATTTACGAATTAGAACAAGTAGAAGATATAGATATATTATGGTTGATGAGTATCAAGATACAAATGAGCTTCAATTTAAACTATTAGAGCTTTTAGCATCTGAACATAATAATTTATGTGTTGTTGGAGATGATGACCAAAGTATTTATGGTTGGAGGGGAGCTAATATTAGAAATATTTTAGAGTTCTCTAAAAGATTTAGAGGTACAAAAACTGTAAAATTAGAGATAAATTATCGTTCAACTAATCCTATCATAAAAGCAGCAAATGAACTTATAGAGCATAATAATCAAAGAATAGGTAAAAAGCTAATATCACATAAAGGTAATGGTCAAAATATTAAGGTATTTCATTCGCTAGATGAGTCAATGGAAGCAAGAGCTATAGCAAAAGAGATAAAAGGGTTATTAGCAAAAGGGGTATTATCTAGTGAGATTGCTGTTCTTTACCGTATTAATGCCCTTTCTCGTTCTCTTGAAGAGGGTTTTATTAAAGAGGGGTTAGGTTTTAAACTTTTAGATGGTATGCGTTTTTATGATAGAGCAGAGATAAAAGATATTATCTCATACTTTAGAGTATTTTCTAATCCTAATGATGACTTCTCTTTAGAGCGAATTATTAATAAACCCAAAAGAGGAATTGGAAAAGTATCTATAAATAAGCTTAAAAAAAGAGCATTTGAAGAGCAGTGTTCAATATTTCAGCTCTTAGATAGAAAAACTCCTGATGAGTTATCTAAAATAATAAGTAAAAGAGCTACAAATTCACTTAAAAAGTTTGTAAAAGATATTCACTATCTAATAGATAAACTAGATAACTCTTTAGATGATTTTATAACACTATTTAAAAAAACTATAGGATTTAAAAATTACTACTCACTTATGGCAGATGGAGCTGATAGAGTACAAAATATTGATGAGTTTTATGGATATTTTAGAGAGAGTATAACTCAAAAAGAAAATCAGACAATAGAGGGCTTTTTAAATGAGATTTCTCTTCAAAGTGAACAAGACCAAGTTGATGAAAATGTTATAACTATTATGAGTATTCACGCATCAAAAGGGTTAGAGTTTGAACATCTATATGTTATAGGATTAGAAGAGGAGTTTTTTCCACTCTTAGGAGAGGGTTGTAATATGGAAGAGGAGAGACGATTAGGATATGTGGCTATTACTAGAGCTAAATCTGATTTAACTCTATGTTATGTTGATAGTAGGTTCTATAAAGGTCAAAGAAAAAAAATGGAAAGAAGCCGTTTTTTAGGAGAAGCTGGATTAGTAAAAGGCGAGAAATTTAAGGTTACAAAAAAATCACAGTTTAGAAGAGGTGATTTAGTAAAACATAAACTTTTTGGAATTGGAAGAGTTCAAAGTTCAACTAAATCGGGAAGACAATATAAGCTAAATATTAATTTTGGTGGAAATAAAAAAGAGATATTAAGCTCTTTTGTTCAATCAGTATAGGGTTAGATATGAATAGACTTTTTGTGGTAAATAAACCTATATTTATTAGTTCAAATAGATATATGAATTATATAAAAAGAAAATATAATACTAAAAAGGTGGGTTTTTCAGGAACTCTTGACCCTTTTGCTACGGGCTGTTTAATTGTTGCTACAGGACAATATACTAAACTTTTTCAATATCTAAAAAAAACACCAAAAGCTTATAGTGCTACTCTTTGGTTAGGTGCAAACTCAAATAGTTTAGATATAGAAAATATTGACTCAATTAAAAATATTAAAGAATTTACAATAGATAAAATATATAGAGTTTTAGACTCTTTAAGAGGAGAACTTAAATATTATCCTCCAAAATTTTCAGCTAAAAAAATAGATGGGAAAAGAGCTTATCAGTTAGCAAGAGAGGGAAAAGAGGTGGAGTTAAAAGAGATAACCTCAACTATTTATGACATCTCTTTAGTTAATTATAATCACCCATTTATACATTTTGAAATTACGGTAAGTGAGGGGAGTTATATTCGCTCAATCGGGGCTATTATAGCCAATAAATTAGAAATTGACGGAACACTATCTAGTCTTACAAGATTATATGAGGGGAAGTTTTATTTTAATAATGAAGAGCCACTTGACCCACTGAAATATCTTAAAATTCCTCAAAATATATATAGTGGAGATAGTGAATATTTAGAACTTGGTAAAAAATTATATATTGACTATTTTAAAACTAAAGATAATGGTTTATATTGGGTAGAGACCAAAAACTTTTTTTCTATAATTGAGATAGAAGATAAAACTGTGACATATAAACTAAATAGAGTTGAAAAGTTTAAAAAATGAGAAAAATTAAAAAATATTATCCAAATATTTTAGTTGCTATGCAATTTAGCATAATCGGATTAATGATTATTTTTACTCATAATTTTTGTATTACACCTTATCCTATAATGGTTTTTATAATTGGTTTAGCTTTTGGAATTTGGGCATTAAAACATAATCAATTGGGAAATTTTCATATACAACCAATATTAAGAGAAAATTGTAAATTGGTTACAACAGGAATATATAGATATATTCGACACCCTATATATCTATCTGTTATTGTTATGATGTTATCTATAATTATAGCCACACCAACTATAGTTGAGTTCTTACTTTTTTCACTTTTAATTATAGTTTTACTATTAAAAGCTCTTAAAGAAGAATCACTTTGGTGTGGACATAATATAGAGTATCAAAAATATAGAAAAAATAGTAAACTATTTATCAATATCCTCAAAGAAAACTCCATCTTAATTGCGAAAGCAATAAGGTGGAGATGAATTTGAGCTTTTAGGCGAATTATATCAAAAAAGATACTTTTTTTAATAAAAAAAATAGTATAATTATTTTTAACATAAATAAACTATAGAGTAAAGAAGTGCTTTTAACAACAAATATAAAAATCAAAAGTAAAAACAGAACAAAATTAAAAATCCTAAAAAGATTAACAAGAAGTTCAAAAGATTTGTATAATAAAGCACTATATAGAGTTAGACAACATTTTTTTAAAACAAAGGAGTATCTATCATATAAAAAAGCTTATCATATATTAAAAGAAGAGATTGAATATAAAAATCTTCCATCAAATGCCTCACAACAGACACTAAAACAGGTTGATAACTCCTTTAAGAGTTTTTTTCAACTATTAAAAAATAAAAATCAAAGCAGTTTAAAAAATAGAGTTCATATCCCAAGATATTTAGATAAAGAGGGAGAGTATAAAGTTGTTTATACCAAAATTCATCTAAAAGTATTAGATGATGGATATATAAGATTATCACTTCCTAAAAATCTAAAAAAAGAGGAAAAAATAGATTATCTATATTTTAAAATACCAAAGCATA
>JAMOOP010000166.1 GCA_027065385.1 Campylobacteraceae bacterium
GAGAAAAAACCTTCTATTAATTTTACTGAAAAGGATAGAGTTTTACTTATTAATTCCATTAATAAAAGCTCTCAAAATAATACTTGTATGGGACTTATATTAATTTAATTTTTATCGAATTCAGGTTGTTAATCTTTTTATGATTTTTAATTTTGTTCTATTTTTACTTTTGATTTTTATATTTGTTGTTAAAAGCACTTCTTTACTCTATAGTTTATTTATGTTAAAAATAATTATACTATTTTTTTTATTAAAAAAAGTATCTTTTTTGATATAATTTGCTCAAAAGCTCAAATTCATCTCCACCTTATTGCTTTCGCAATTAAGATGGAGTTTTCTTTGAGGAGATTGATAAAAACTATAAAAGAAGAGACTCTTTTTAGTCTCTATCTATATTTAAAATTAAACCCCACCCTTAAAATCTTTATTTTTTAAGTCACCATTATAAACAATATCTTTAATTGCAATATCTTCACGACTTAGTACATCTGGAACTGGGTCTTGTTCATTTAGAAATTTTATCTCTTCATCTAATTGGTCTTCTTGATAGGTCATCATCATATCGGCAGCCATTACTTGTGGAAGTTCTTGGATTTTAACTAGCTTTTTAATCTCCTCTTCTACACCTTCACCCTCTACTGTTACAATTATCTTTCCTGTTGCTTTATCATGTAGGTGATAATCACAATAGTCTGACTCTTTAAATAACTCTACTAATTCATCTATATATTTAGATGGTGCTTGTACTACAATACTTGAAATATTCATTATTCTTCCTTATTTAGTTAAATCCCATACCATAATGGTACTATCATCACTTGCTGAAAATAGTATATTTTCATCTTTAAATATCATAACATTAAGTGTACTCTTTTGACCTTTAAGTAGTGCTATTTTTGATTTATTTGAAGTATTATAGATAGTTATATTGTTTTTTTCGTCCATACTAAAAGCTACTTTTGAGGCAGATGGACTAAGAGCTGTTGAGTAGATTAAAAAATCTCCTGCTATATATGTACCTTTTCCATTACTAGCATTATATATTGAGCCTCTTCTATCTTGTCCTGCTCCTGCTATAGTATCTTTTTTAAAATCAACTCTATATACATTGTCAACATTTTGACCTTTTAACTCTTTTATAACTTTTCCACTTTTTACATCAACTAAATTTAAAACTCCACTCTCACATGCAAAGACCACTTTGCTTTTATCTTCATTTAAAGCAAAATCTGAAAATTTAGACTCACTAAGTTGTACTCTATATCTCTCTTTTTTAGTTTTAAGATTTAAAAGTGATACTTCATTACTTAAATATCCTAAAAGAACATGCTCTTTATCTATAAATCTAGCCTTTATAATTGCCTCTTTATCTTTTGGTGATAGAATTTGAGTTAAGTTTTTATCATAAATAAATAGATTTGTATATCCATTTTTTCCACTATCACTAAGAAGCAAATACTTCCCATCTATAATATCTGTACTCATAACTCTAGCAGGTATCTCATCACCCATAAAATCTTTTACATTTGGAATATGTATCTCTCTAATTTTTTCTTTTTTTACAGTATTATAAATTTCAATATGTCCCATATCTGTAGCAATTACTAGATTATCACCATTTAAAACCATATCTTTTGCTGTTCCATTTATCTCTACTGTTGATATTGGGGTTATTATTGGCAGTGCAAAACCAACTGCACTTAAAATAATAGTAAGTAGTATCTTTTTCATATTATCTCTTCTATTTGATTTAATATAAGTTCTGTTATATTCTCTTCATTTAGTGTTGTTTTAACACCATATAAATCTATCTCATCAGCTCTAAAATTCTCAAACACCTTGTTTTCACTTAATTTTACCATAAGTTCACTCATCTTCTCTTCTCCTAATACCTCTTGTATAGGTTCAGCAATATAAATAATAAAATTATACTCTTCAAAATTAAAATCAAACTCTTCAGAGTCATAATCTTCATAATTCTCATCAACTCCAAGTAGATGTCTAAGTTCTAAATCATTATCTCCTAACTTTTTAAAAAGTTTTGGATATTTTTCGGGCAGACTCATTCTATATTTTCCTTTATTTTTAAAACTCTATAATCAATCGCTTGGGTAGGACATCTTGATATACAAAATCCACACCCCGTACATCTATCTTCATCTATAACAGGGTTAAACATACCATTAAAAAGTATAGCATCATCAATACATGGTTCTTTACATGAGTGGCAAATTACACCATGATGTGCTACACACCCTTCTATTGATATACGAAACATTGCATTTAATTTTTCACTTGTTTCTATATTTTCTAGTGATAAAACACCCTCTTTACACGCTTTTGCACACTCATCGCAAAAGGTACAACCATTTTGCTTAAAATTAAGTGTTGGAGTTCCATCTTCGGATATAAATATAATCTTCTCATCACAAGAAGTGACACAATCTTTACTTTCGCAAGTTGGACACTTATTCTGAAAAAGAGACTCATCTTTTCCATAAGGTGGTCTAACCAAGAGGATTTCTTCCTCTTGATTTTTAACTAATGGTTTTGTAAAAGATTTAAAAAACTCTCTTCTATTTGCCATTATTTAATATCCACACCTTCATTAATAACATCAATTAAGTTTGATTTACCCTTAAGTGAAGCATCTTTAAAATCAGGTGTAAATGTATTATCTACTAGAGGTTTAGTTTTTGATTGTGGTGCATGACACTGTGAACAGTTAAATCTACCTTGATATAAGTGGTTTAATTTTTTAGGTTTCGCCAATTTAATATCACTAGTATTTCCTAGTTTATCATCTGATTGAATTCCAACTTTTTTACCCTCTTTTACCAACTCACCATCCTTAAATACTGTTGTTGGTCTATAGTTAGTAAAGTGACTTACTGGAATTGGAGTAGCATTCATAGTTTTAGCAACTTCAGGCATGTGACAACCAAGACAAGCATTATTTCCTTGTTTAATTGGTAATAATCCCTCTACAGAATGAGGTATCATTGGTGGTGCATTTACATAAGCTCTTTCAAACTTTTTAGATGTTCCTGGTGCTGGTCTGCTATAGTCAGTTTTAACTGGAGCAGTCTCAGATTTTTCACTATAAAGGTCAGTCTTTCTTAAACCTAATGCTTTTTCACTATCATCACTTACTGTAGTTCCACTACTAGCAGCACACCCTATTGAGATTAGAGCTACCATAGAACAAGCTATTAATACACTTTTTCTTATCATTATTCTCTCCTTAATTTTATTTTTTAATATATCTTTTTATACTAAATTCTAAAGCATTATCATCACAGACATCAATACATCTACCACAATTGGTACATTCGCCATCTGTAACCATTATGCTCTCTTTATTAACCATGTGTAGTACATGATTTTCAGGACAAACTATTTTACACTTCATACAATTAGTACAATTTTCATGATTATGGTCAACTCGAATTATACTTTTTTTACCTATAAGTGAATAGGTAGCCCCTAATGGACAGAGGTGTCCACACCAACCATTTTTAACCCCAAATAGGTCAAAAAGAAATATAGCAATAACAACAGATATACCAGCACCAAATCCAAAGATAATACCTCTTTGCATAATAGTAATAGGACTTAAAACTTCAAATGCAGAGATACCAACAACGGCCGAAACAATAAGTCCTAAAACCATTATCCAATATCTAGCTCTTCTTTTTATAAAACGATAATTTACCTCTTCTTTATCAAGGTTTAGTTTGCGTCTAAGCCAATTTGCTAAGTCTGTTACTAAATTAATAGGACATACCCAACTACAAAAGGCTCTTCCACCTACTACCATATAGAAAAGTGTAATAATTAAAGCTCCTAAAAGAACATCAGCACCTAAAATAAATCCACTAGCTATTACTTGTAAAACAGTATATGGGTCAGCTAAAGGAATAAAACCAAAAAGCCTAGAAGCACCAAAAGTTCCCTCTAAAACATGCCAACCATAAGCATTAGCACCAAAATAGAGGAAAAGAAGCGTAAATTGAGTTGCTCTTCTTAAAAGAAGATATTTTATATTTTTCATTAATACTCTACCCCCATATTAAGATAATCAGTAGCCTCTTTTTCACTTCTCTCATCTTTTGTGTGTATCTCTTTTGCATCTTTTACTCTTTGTTGGTCTTTTTCATCCCAACCTTTAACATAATGGTCACCTGCTCTTCCAGTAGAGTGTTCTATAGGAAGAACAAATATAGCTGGTTTTTCTGTTACACACGCCTTCTCACAAAGACCACACCCAGTACAAACATCAGAGTGAACAATAGGAAGTAAAAAAGCATGTTTCCCTGTTCTCTCATTTTTTTGATGTTCAATAGTAATTGCTTCACCTTGAATTGGACAAGCACGATAACAAGCATCGCACTGTATTCCCCAAAAGGCTATACATGACTCTTTATGTACTACAGCTAGACCCATTCGAGCTTTATTAATATCAAGCTCCTCTTTCTTATTAAGGAGACTTGGCATATCTAAAGCACCAGATGGACAGACAGGAACACATGGAATATCATCACACATATAACAAGGAATTTCTGTTGGAATAAAAAATGGTGTACCAATCATTTTATGGTCTCCACCTTTTGCCATTTTTAAAGTTCCTGCTCTTTTAGTTCCATCTTTATTTATATTGCTATCACGATTTTCACAGGCTTCAGCACATAAACCACACTTAATACAAGCTTTTAAAAAATCCTCTTCAGGTAAAGCCCCAGGTGGTCGTAGTACTAATGGTGATGCTTTTACCTCATCACTATAGCCACTCCACAACAATCCACCAAGAGCCGTAAGACCTACGCTTTGAAGAGTCGTTGCCATAAACTTTCGTCTTTTGTTGTCGGAGTTAGCCATCTATTTATACCTTTTTAATGCTTACAGCACATTTTTTATAGTCTGTCTGTTTACTCATAGGACATGTAGCATCAAGACAAACTTTATTAATAAATACTTTTTCATCGAACCATGGAACAAATACCAATCCTTGTGGTGGTCTATTTCTTCCTCTAGTCTCAACTCTAGCTTTTACTTTACCTCTTCGAGACTCAACCCATACAAGTTCACCTCTTTTTACACCTTTAGCTTTTGCATCTTTAGGGTTCATATAACATAGAGCTTCAGGAACAGCACGGAATAGTTCAGGAACTCTCATTGTCATTGTACCACTATGCCAATGCTCTAGTACCCTACCTGTACATAACCATGTATCATAAGTTTCATCTGGCATTTCTGGTGGGTCCATATATGGTCTAGCAAAGATTTTAGCTTTATTTTTAAGAGCTTTTTTACCTTTAGATTTATCTGGTCCTGTTAAGCTACCTTGTAATAAGTTTTTAGCCAATGGTCCATAGAATGCGTGAGTTGATTTACTACCACTCTCTTTAACAGCTTTTGCTGCATAAGGGTCGTATTTAACATTAAATCTCCACTGTGTCTCTTTACCATCAACAACTGGCCATTTAAGTCCTCTTACTTTATGATAAACTTCAAACGGTGCAAGGTCATGTCCATGTCCTCTACCAAATGATGCGTACTCTTCAAATAGGTACTCATGAACCATAAATCCATAACCTTTAAAGACTTTACCATCACCACCTTTAACATTTCTGCTATCACCAATACATTCAGTATTATCATAACCTTTTTGAGGGAATTTATTCATATCAACTTTATACTCTTTTCCTTTATTTGCAAAAAGAATATCAAACATAGTTGTATCGTCGTTATAACCTAATTTTTTAGCATCAGCTCTAACATCTGCTAATTTTTTACCATTTCTAAGTGTATATCCACCCCAAAGGTCTTTAACTGTAAATCTTTTACTAAATTCCATCCACTGCCAAGTATCACTCATAGCATCACCTACAGGTAAAACTTGTTGTCTCCAGTGTTGTGTTCTTCTTTCAGCATTTCCATAAGCACCCCATTTTTCATAAATCATTGCACTTGGAAGTACTAAGTCAGAAACTTTTGCTGAAATACCAGGGTAACCATCAGATGTAACAATAAAGTTATCCATCTCTCTTGCTGCTTTAATCCAGTGAGAAGCACTAGCACTATCTTGATAAGCGTTACATACATTTACCCATGCAAATTTAACAACACCATCTTCAATATCTCTATGGATTTTCATAATATGCTGATTTCCTACAGGGTTTAAAGTTCCAGCTGGAATTCCCCATACTTTTTCAGTTTTAGCTCTATGTTTAGGATTTTTAACCATCATATCAGCAGGAAGTCTATGACAGAATGTACCAACTTCTCTAGCAGTACCACAAGCTGAAGGTTGTCCTGTTAATGAGAATGCACCATTTCCTGGAAGAGCTTGTTTATTTAACATAAAGTGAACATTATATGAAAGTGTATTTACCCAAGTACCTCTTGTGTGTTGGTTCATACCCATTGTCCAGAAAGATACTACTTTTCTACCTTTTTCAATATATAGGTCAGCTAGAGCTTTAAGTTTTTTCTTAAACTCTTCAATATCCTCATTTGGGTCACCTTTAGCAATTTTAGCAGTATATTCAAGTGTATATGGTTCTAAAGATTTTTTATAATCTTCAAATGAAATATGCCAGTGTTTAAGAGTACCAGCTGTATTTTTCATAATATCACCCTCTTTATAACCAAATGGCTCTAACGCTGGTGCTTCTTTTGCAGATACTTTTTTCTCCATCTCTTTAGAAATTGTTTCCATCTCTTTAGCTGTATATTTACCATCAACTAGAGACTTATCACCTTTTCTTCTCATACCATAACCGATATTAGCAGGACCTGCTGTGAAAACAATATTTTCATTAATGAAATCCCAATCAATAATATCTTCTGTTCCACCACCTTTTTTATCTCTTGTTACAATTTCACGAGCTACATAGTTCCAAATAGCAAGGTCTGTACTTGGAGAGAAGATAATATTAATATCACCAATATCACAAGTTCTATGTGTATAAGTTTGAATATTTACAATTTTTACTTTATCTGGATTAGATAATTTTCTATCAGATACTCTTGACCAAAGAATTGGGTGCATCTCTGCCATATTTGAACCCCAAGTTACAATAGTATCAGTAATCTCAATATCATCATAACAACCACTAGGCTCATCTATACCAAATGTTTGATAGAAACCAACAACAGCAGAAGCCATACAGTGTCTAGCATTAGGGTCAATAGCATTTGAACGGAAACCACCTTTCATCATCTTTTGAGCAGCATAACCTTCCATAACTGTATATTGCCCAGAAGCAAATACAGCAACCCCTTCAGGTCCACTAGCTTTAAGTGCTTTCTTAGCATGTTTTTCCATCTCATCAAAAGCTCTTTGCCAAGATACTGGTTTAAACTTACCTTTTTTATCAAACTCACCTTTATCATTCATTCTAAGAAGTGGAGTTTTAAGTCTATCTGCCCCATACATGATTTTAGCGTTAAAGTAACCTTTAATACAGTTTAATCCTCTATTTACAGGAGCTGCTGGGTCACCTTTTACTGCAACAATTTTTCCACCTTTTGTTGCCAACATAATCCCACAACCAGTACCACAAAATCTACACGCTGCCTTATCCCATCGCCAATCTTTTTGAGCATCATTTGATGCCGCTTCAAGATTAGATGGTACAGCAATTCCTACTGCACTTGCAGCCGATGCCGCTGCTGCACTTTTTAGAAAATCTCTTCTATTCAAAGCCATTCTTCTTCCTCCTAAATGTTAGTTTGTTATAAAAGCATTATAACTTAGTTATAACAATATCATAACTATTTTAGATGTAAATTGATATTGGTCAAGAGTAAATTGAATTGAATTAGAATTTAAACAGTAAGGATATATTTAGCAATATTATATAACAGCTACCAATATAAAGGTAGCTAAAGTGTTAACTATTTTCTTTTACATATTCAGGAGTACAGAATATTCCACAATGACATTTTCCCTCATTTGGTATCTCATCGTTTATAGCAGGTGGACAAGGACAAACTCTATTATCTGAACTCTTATATTTCCCTGGTTTACTCTCATCAGGTTCTACCATAAAACATGGACAAAATCTTTTACCATAAAGTAGTTTATGTCTTGCTAATCCTAATTGAACACCCTCATTTACATCTTCCATTGGGTGATACTCCCAACCGAACTGTTTACACACCTTATCTGTAAACTTTTTAGTCTTCTCTAGTTCATGTAAAAACTCTTCTGAACTCATATCTAGTTGTTGCATCATATTTGACTCCTACTATTAATTTGTACTATATTATCTTAATCTATTTTAATATATAATGCTATAAATTAAAATAATAAATAATAAAGGAAGAGTGTGACTATAGATAACAAAGTATTAGAAAATCTTGAAAAACTATCTATGCTAAAAATAGATGATAATAAAAAAGAGGAGTTAGCAGAGCAGTTGAGTGAGATTTTAGCTTTTGTTGATAACCTTAAAGAGTTAGATACCTCAAAACTTGATGCCTCTTTTTCAACTCTAGCAGGTGGTACTCCTATGCGTGAAGATATACCATCTTCTAATCCACAAGTTGTAAAAGATATACTATCTCATGCACCAGATGCACAAGATGATTTCTTTATAGTTCCTAAAATTATAGAATAGTTTAATTTTTTAATAGTACAATAAGAAATTACAATTTAATATAATTTTAAGGATAATCTCTTATGGCTATTGATATAAAAAAACTATTACAAAGTGTTGTCTCTCATGGGGCATCTGATTTACATTTAGTTAGCAGAAGTGAACCACAAATCCGTATTGATGGAACTTTAAAAGCTGTTAATTTACCAATTTTAACAGGTGATGATATTGAGGAGATGACATACTCTCTTTTAACAGAAAAACAGAAAAAGATATTTGAAGAGGAGCTTGAACTTGACTTTGCTCTTCTTATACCAAATGTTGGAAGATTTAGAGCTAACTACTATAGAACTTTAGGTGATATTGCAGCAGCTTTTAGGATTATTCCCACCGAAATACCATCATTAGATGATTTAGATGCACCAAAAATTTATAAAGATTTAGTAAAAAGAGAAAAAGGGTTAGTATTAGTTACTGGGCCTACTGGTTCAGGAAAATCAACTACACTCGCTGCTATGTTAAATGAGATAAATTTAACAGAACATAAACATATTATTACAGTTGAAGACCCAGTTGAGTTTATTCATCAAAATAAAAAGTCTGTATTTTCTCATCGTGAAACAGGAACAGATACCAATAGTTTTGCTAAAGCCTTAAAGTATGCAATGCGTCAAGACCCTGATATTATACTAATTGGGGAAATGAGAGATAAAGAGACAATAGAAGCAGCATTAACTGCTGCTGAAACTGGTCACTTAGTGTTTGGAACACTTCATACCAACTCTGCACCTGGAACTATTAACCGTATTATAGATGTATTTAGTGGAGATGAACAAGGACAAATACGAGCTATGATTTCTACATCATTAGTAGCTGTTGTATCACAAGTATTACTTCCTAAACATGGTGGAGGAAGGGTTGCTGCACCTGAAATTATGATTACAAATCACGCTATGGCCAACCTTATTAGGGAAGATAAAGTGCATCAACTCTACTCTCAAATGCAATTGGGTCAAGGTCAAACGGGAATGCAAACTCAAACACAAGTGTTAGAGAGACTTGTTAGAAATGGGGTTATTACAAAAGAGATAGCAGTACAGTTTGCTAACAAACCTGATGAATTAAAAACAAAAATTAATTTTAGATAGATAACATAAAGAAATATCTATATAAGTTAAGGTATAATCCCAAAAAAAATAAGGTGCTATAAAATATGGAATTAACTACGATTGACTTTATAATAATTGGGCTTATACTATTCTTGAGTATAAAAGGTATAGTCACTGGTTTTACGCATGAGCTTTTAAATTTTATTGGACTTGTTGGTGGGGTTGCCTTAGCTTCAAGAGTAAATGTAGATGTTGGGAACTTTATAAACAGTAATATTTATCCAATTACAAGTAAACCTGCTTTAGAGTTAACAGGATTTATAGCAACACTTTTAATTGTATGGATACTTTTTAGCTTTATATCTTCTATTATAAATAAAGCCTCATCAAATGATATAGATATTATTAGTAGATTTTTAGGTTATTTAATAACTATTGCTAGATATATTGCAATATTCTCTATAGTATTTATAGGAATAGAAAAATCAGATTTTCTATCTCAAAAATTGTCTAAACATTATGAAAACAGTAAACTCTTTCCTCTATTTATTGAAGTTGGAAATGATTTATTAAATAGAGATAAAAATATAACTAAAGAGTCAAATAGTACAACTAAAGATATAAATCTAAGTGCTATAGACTTAGATAGCAATCAAACAAAATAGTAGAATAGTAATAGTATGATAAATCAGATTTTAACCTATAAAGAGGTACTTGAAATATTCAAAAAACTACTAAGGTCAAATAGTCTAAAATATACAAAACAGAGAGAGTTGATTTTAGAGATTATATATAATAATCAAGGGCATTTTACACCCGAAGATATTTATAATCTTATTAAAAAAAGTTATCCTAATGTAAGATTAGGAATTGCTACAGTCTATAGAACTCTTGGATTACTAGAAGATGCCAATATTGTAAGCTCTATATCTTTTGGGGCAAAGGGTAAAAAGTATGAGTTTGGACTTGGAGAACATCACGACCATTTAGTATGTATTGTGTGTGGAGCTATTGAAGAGTTTGTTGATGATACTATAGAGAGACAACAAGAGCTTATTGCCAAAAAGCACAACTTTAAAATGACAAATCATATTATGAAAATTACAGGAATTTGTAAAGATTGTCAGGCTAAAAAGAGAGCTAAAAATTAAATTAAATTATAGGGAGTTACCTTGATATTTGAAAATCAATATATTCAAGAGAGAATTAAAAAAACAGATAGGTTAAGAGAGGAGGGAATTAATCCATATCCTAACCATATTAAAAAGGGAACACCATCTGCCTCATTTTTAAAAGAGTGTGATTATGTTCATAATATAGATGCAGAGGAGAAAAAAGATGAAAGCAAAAGATATAGATTAACAGGACGACTTAAATTTATACGAATTATGGGAAAAGCCTCTTTTGCTAAGATAGAAGATGGTGATGGTTTAGTTCAACTCTATTTTAATCGTGATGATTTACCTGAAGGTTACTATAATACCGTTGTAAAGAGACTTTTTGAGGTTGGTGATATTATTGAGGCTGTGGGGTACCCATTTGTAACAGGAACAGGTGAGCTTACTCTTCACTGTTTGGAAGTTAATATTGTCTCTAAAGCTATATCTCCACTACCTGAAAAGTTCCATGGACTTCAAGACCAAGAGCTTAGATATAGACAGAGATACCTTGATATGATAGTAAATCCTGATGTAAAAGAGACATTTATAATGAGGTCTAAAATAGTCTCATCTATTAGAAGATTTTTTGAAGATAAGGGATTTTTAGAGGTTGAAACTCCTATGATGCATCCAATACCTGGGGGAGCTAATGCAAAACCATTTACAACATATCATAATGCTTTAGGCGTTGATAGATATTTAAGAATTGCTCCTGAACTTTATCTTAAGAGATTAATTGTTGGTGGAATGGAAGCTGTATTTGAGATTAATAGAAACTTTAGAAATGAGGGAATTGATGCGACTCATAATCCTGAATTTACATCTATTGAATTTTATTGGGCATATCATACTTATAAAGAGTTAATGGAGATAACAGAAGAATTATTTAATTATCTATTTGAGAAATTAAATTTAGATAAAAGGTTGACTTATGGTGATATGGAGATAGATTTCACTATTCCATTTACTAAAATCTCATGGATAGACTCAATAGTAGAACTTGGTGAAGTTCCAAGAGAGATAGCAACCGATAGAGAAAAAGCTTTAGCATATTTAAAAGAGAGAAATATTAAAGTTGATGATAATCTAACTTTAGGGTATCTTCAAGCTGAACTATTTGATGAGTTTGTAGAGGCAAAACTTATTAATCCAACTTTTATTACAGATTATCCAATAGATATATCGCCACTTGCAAGAAGAAGTGATAGTAATCCTGATATTACAGAGAGATTTGAACTATTTTGTGCAGGAAAAGAGATAGCAAATGGATTTAGTGAACTTAATGACCCAATAGACCAATATGAGAGATTTAAAGCACAAGTTGAAGCAAAAGAGACAACAGGTGATGATGAAGCTATGCACATGGACACGGACTTTGTAAAAGCTTTAAGTCACGGTATGACTCCAACAGCAGGTGAGGGAATAGGAATTGATAGACTAATTATGCTTTTAACAAATAAACATACAATTAGAGATGTACTTTTATTTCCTGCTATGAGACCTGAAACTGTAGTCGAGACACCTAAAGTTGATGCTTCTAAGGTTTGTAAGAAGTGTGGACACGATGTAATAGAAGAGTTAAAACCTGCCAAAAAAGGCAAAGGAATGTTCTGTATTGATGTTAATGCTTGTAAAAAAAGAGCATCAGAAAGAACTTAAAAAAGATAAAGGATAAAAATGAGTTATGAAATAGAAAAATTTGACCCAGAGATTTTTGACGCTATCAATAAAGAGTTAGAGCGACAAACAGACCATTTAGAGATGATTGCTAGTGAAAACTTTACAACTCCTGCAGTAATGGAGGCTATGGGTAGTGTATTTACTAATAAGTATGCAGAAGGGTATCCATATAAAAGATATTATGGTGGTTGTGAAAATGCTGACACTGTAGAGCAGTTAGCAATAGATAGAGCTTGTGAACTATTTAATTGTAAATATGCAAATGTTCAACCACACTCTGGAAGTCAAGCAAATGGTGCAGTTTATGCAGCTTTACTTAAAGCAGGTGATAAAATCTTAGGTATGGATTTAAGTCATGGTGGACACTTAACACATGGCAGTAAACCAAGTTTTTCAGGTAAAAACTACCAAAGTTTCACTTATGGAGTTGAACTTAATGGATATATCAATTACGATAGAGTAATGGATATTGCAAAAATTGTTCAACCTCAAATTATTGTATGTGGAGCATCTGCTTATCCTAGAGAGATTGATTTTAAAAAGTTTAGAGAGATAGCTGATGAAGTAGGAGCTTATCTATTTGCTGATATTGCTCATATTGCAGGTTTAGTATGTGCAGATGAACACCCAAGCCCATTCCCTTATGCTGATATAGTAACTACTACAACTCATAAAACTCTTGCAGGACCTCGTGGTGGTATGATTATGACAAATAATGAAGCTATTGCTAAAAAGATAAATTCTGCAATTTTCCCTGGTCTTCAAGGTGGTCCTTTAGTTCATGTAATAGCAGGTAAAGCTGTAGGATTTAAACATAATCTAAGTAGTGAATGGAAAGATTACGCTAAACAGGTAAAAGCAAATACAAAAGTATTAGCTGATATTCTAATTGAAAGAGGTTATAATCTAGTTAGTAATGGAACAGATAATCACTTAGTATTAGTATCATTTTTAGATAAAGGTTTTTCAGGAAAAGATGCCGATAAAGCTTTGGGTGACGCAGGAATTACAGTAAATAAAAATACAGTTCCAGGTGAGACTAGAAGCCCATTTGTAACAAGTGGTATTAGAATTGGAACAGCTGCACTTACAAGTAGAGGAATGAAAGAGGGTGAACTTAAAATTATTGCTAATAAAATAGCTGATGTTCTTGATAATATAGAAGATACTGCTCTTCATGCCAAAATAAAAGATGAAATGAAAGAGTTAGCCTCTAATTTTATTATTTACGATAAGGCTATTTATTAATCTTGAAAGTAAAAATTTTTGATTTAGAGTTTGATAGTGAATTTTACTATATTCAAAAAGATTTTATTGTTGAAAAAGTAAAATTTGCTAATAGAACTCTATATAGTAAATTTAAAAAAGTAGAAGAACCTCCTAGTTCTCTACTTATTAAACAACACCTTAAAAAAGAGCTAACTGTAGCTCTTCCTCTTATAACAGAGAACAATATTAACTATATTGTATTAGAGTATGAAAAAGAGGAGAGTAACCACTTCTATCATCTACTAAGATATCTTTTAAAATCTATATATATAGAGAAGTTTTATACTTATGAAAGTAAAAAAGAGAGACATATACAAATCTTTATACCAGTTAAAAATATGAGTATAGAGAGTGTTTATAAAGAGATTAATAAAATAGAACAGATATTAGAAGCTAAGTCATCTAAAAGATGTAAAATCCTCCCTAATAGAAATTTGCCTATAAATTATAATAAAATAACACTTCCTATTAAAAAAATGTGATTTTACGGTATTAAATAACCTTTTTTGTGTTATACTCTGTTTTAAAAAAATGGAGATTAAAATCGAATGAAAAATGGTAATTTAGATGATATTGTCATAGAAGAAAATGACAATTCAAAAAAGGCACAGCTAAAAAATATATTAACACTTCTAGCACTTCTTTTTATTATTTTAGTTATATCTATTGTAATAACAAAACTTATTTTGGGAAATGACGGGGAAAATAACGAAAGTATATCTACTCCAACAGCTAGTTCAATAACAGATACAACAAATGGTGGTGATGTTTCAACTGCTGCAGCAGTAGTAGGAACTACAGCAGCATTAGGGACAGCTGCAGTACTTGCTAATCGTGGAACAGATAGTGCAAAATCAGATGATGCAGTAAAACATGCACTAGTAGAGAGAAATATAAGTAAAAAAGTACCACTTAGAGACCATCGTCCTAAAGAGACTAAAAGAGTTAAAAAACATGTTACTCCAAGAGTAAAACATACAACTCATAGAGATACTTATGTTAAAAAGAGAAGACCAGTCCCAACTAAAAAACCTGTTGTTCATACTAAAAAAACATCTACAACACCTACAAAAGGGTATTATATTAAAGTTGGTGCATTTAAAGACCCAAGTAGTGCAATTAAAAATGTTAAAGCAAATCATCTAAAATATAAAACTTCACATATAAAAGATAGTGAATTAACTAGAGTATTAGTAGGACCATATTTTAGTCAAAAAGATGCTCAAAATGATTTAGCAAAAGTAAGAGCTACTATTTCAAAGTCTGCGTATATTACAAAGATTAAGTAGTTAAATGATTAAACAGATACTTTTTGACCAGTTAACTCCTGTTGCAATGTATGGAAAAGTTAAAAAGCTTTTCCCTAATGAAATTACTATGCTTTTTGAAAGCGTAGTAAATAGCAGTGATGGTAACTTCTCATTTATTACTATTGGAGCTAAAGAGAGAGTTGTATATAGAGATAACCAATCATACTATACAAATATAGATGGAGATGTAGAAAAATTAGAGAGTGACCCTTTCAGATTTTTACAAGAGTACTATAAAAAACTAGACCAAGAAAAATATAAAGAGTTAGCCTCTAAGGTTGGTTTCTCATTTGTAGATGGTTTTATTGGTTTTATAGGTTATGATATGGTTAAAGTATTTGAGCCTGTTTTAAAGCCATATATGGATAATCTAAAAGACCCTCTCAATACTCCCGATTTAGACTTAGTTAGACCCTCTATTATTTTAGCTTTTTCTCATAAGAGTGCCACTCTTACAATTATTCAAAACGATGATAATTATTCAAAAGAGATAAAAGATATAGAGTTGACTCTAAATGAACTATCTAAACCTCAACCATTAAAGAGAGCTATATTAGATGGAGAAGGAGAGTACTCTATAGAGGAGGAGAGATTTAAGAGGCTTGTTGTGGAGTCTAAAGAGATGATAAGAAGTGGAGATATTTTTCAAATTCTATTATCTAATAGATATACACAAAAAGGTGAAATTGACCCATTAAGTTTCTATAGACTTCTTCGCTCTAAAAACCCTTCTCCTTATCTATTTTTATTAGATTATGAGGATTTTTCAATATGTGGCTCTTCTCCTGAAGTTATGGTTAGATTAACCGATGGAGAGATACTTCTTCGACCAATAGCAGGAACAAGAAAAAGAGGTAAAACCCATGCAAGAGATAAAGAGTTAGAACTAGAGATGTTAAATGACCCAAAAGAGTGTGCAGAACATCTTATGCTTATAGATTTAGGTAGAAATGATGTAGGAAGAGTAGCAAAAACAGGAAGTGTTGAAGTCACTGATATGATGAGAGTAGAGAGATACTCTCATGTTATGCACATGGTTAGTGATGTTGAAGCTATTATAGATAGTGGAAAAGATGCTTTTGACCTATTTTGTGCTACCTTTACAGCAGGAACAATGACGGGTGCGCCGAAAATAAGAGCAATGGAACTAATAGCAGAGTATGAAGGTTTAAAGAGAGGCTTCTACTCTGGTGCTATTGGATACTTTGCCTTTAATGGAGAGATGGATAGCTCTATAGCTATAAGAACATCTCTTATAAAACCAAACTCAATTACGCTTCAAGCAGGAGCAGGAGTTGTAGCCGACTCCATTCCAGAACTTGAATACCTAGAGGTTAAAAATAAACTAGGTGCTTTACTTGCTACTATTAAGGATATGGAGAAATTATAACTCTCCTATATCATTTTTTTAAATATCTATTATGATATAATATTTATTTAATTTAGAAGTATAAGGAGATAGTATTGCGTATATATAATGGTGAAGATAGACAGGAAAGAAGAAGGAAACATTATATTACACCTATTATTTTTTTATTGGCTGAACTTACTATTGTTTGGCTTATTCTATCAATAATAATGGTGGATTTTAATATAACTAAGTGGAATATTTTTGCTAAAGTTTCTTTATTAATTTTTGGTATATTCTTTTTAGGAAAAACTTTTAAAATTTATGCTAGACAAAAGAATTATAAAAGGGAGAAATAGATATTTAGTGGTGACCCCTAGGAGACTCGAACTCCTGTAACATGGATGAAAACCATGGATCCTAACCGCTAGACGAAGGGGCCACTAAACATAAAGGAGACAAGTGTGAAAATGGTGACCCCTAGGAGACTCGAACTCCTGTAACATGGATGAAAACCATGGATCCTAACCGCTAGACGAAGGGGCCATTAACAACTTGTGGACGAAATTATAACAAATTAACCTTAAATAATTATTAAACTGAATAAAAATATATTTTTATTTTAAAATTTATGATATACTCCCAAAAAAAAGGATTTTTATTATGTTAAAAAAGATATTTATTACTCTTTCTGTACTATTAATATCTGGGTGTACTGGTAAAAATATTGTAAAAGAAAACAATCAAGAGAGTGCTTATATTATATTTAAAACACCTAAAATGAAATATGCTGATATGGGATTTATATATAGGGGTGATTCTTTTGTAAAAGTAGAGATTTATGGAATAGGACAACCACTATTTTCATTAGATATTAATGGAATGAATGTCTGTATGTCCACATTTGAGTGTATGGAAAAGAGTGAATTTAATAAAAAAATGCTTGTCTCCTCTTATCCTGATACTATTTTGGAAAATATATTTAAAGGAGAGCCAATTTTTAATAGAAAAAATTTAGAAAAAAATAGTAACGGCTTTACCCAAAAAATTAAAAAAGATAAGGAGTATGATATAACATATTCTGTAGAAAAGAAGCATAAAATCTTTAATGATAAAATAAATAAAATTAAAATAGAGGTAAGAGCTAAATGAAATTTGTAGGTGCGCATGTAAGTGTTAGTGGAGGAGTTGATAAAGCTCCTATAAATGCCATGAAAATAGGAGCAAAAGCTTTTGCTATGTTTACTAAAAATCAGAGGCAGTGGGCAGCAAAACCATTGGAAGAGAAAATGATAGAGAGTTTTAAGAGTAATCTTAAAAAGAGTGAAATATCTCCTAAACATGTACTTCCACATGATAGTTATCTTATTAATCTTGGAAGTCCTGACACGGAAAAATTAGAAAAATCAAGAAATGCGTTTATAGATGAGTTAAAAAGATGTGACCAATTAGGGTTAGAATTACTCAATTTTCACCCTGGTAGCCATTTGGTTAAAGTTGGGAAAAGAGACCCAAAATATGCAGATAAAATTATAGAGGCTGAACTTAACTGTTTAGATTTAATTGCTGAATCTATGAATATAGCAATAGAGGCTACAAAAAATTTAAAAGTAAAACTTGTAATAGAAAATACAGCGGGACAAGGTACAAACTTAGGTTATAAATTTGAACATTTAGCACACCTTATAGATAAAATAGAAGATAAATCTCGTGTTGGTGTATGTTTAGATACATGTCACACATTTACAGCAGGATATGATTTAAGAACTAAAGAGACTTATAATAAAACTATGAGTGAGTTTGAAAAAATAGTAGGATTTAAATATCTTTGTGGAATGCATCTTAATGACTCTAAACCAAAACTAGGCAGTAGAGTAGATAGACACCACTCATTAGGTCAAGGTGAACTTGGTTGGGACACATTTAAGTTTATTATGAATGATAGTAGAATGGATAATATTCCTCTTATTTTAGAGACTATTAATAGTGATATTTGGGATAGAGAGATAGTAGAACTTTATAATTTAATTGACTCTTAAAAATAATAAAAAATAGTTAAATAATTCTCTTTTTTTAAATTAGATAGATGAAGAGCAAAATTCTCCTCTATCTGATAAGTTATAAAAGATTTAAACTCTTTTCCATTTTCACTAACCATTCCAATTTTTGTTTTATCTATACTTTTTAAAAATCCCACTCTATAACCAAATTTAAATCTATCTCTTAGTTTAATTGATGGTTTTAGAAAAAATAGAGTATCTAAAAAGTTATAACTTTTTCCAATATCTGCTTCTATTTGAAAAGATTTATCTATAAATCCAATACCTAAGCCCCAAGATAGAGGAGAAGATAATCCACTATTTGGTGATATAGAGTCTATTTTTATAAAATCTAACTTTTCTAATTTTCCTTTTTTTACTAAAAAATCAAAAAAAGAGATATATTTTCCCTTATTAAAATCGTAATCTATATCATATATATCATGATAAGCAACTCTTCCACCTATAAAAGATGATGAAAGTATTAATTTTGATGCTAAATTAGACTTTATAGGATTAGTTTTTGTAATATTTAATTCACTCTTTTTAATATCTATTTGACTTCTATATTTTAAAGTCTCTATTTTTGGTTTATTTTTTAAAATAGCTAAATCCAATATTTTAGCCTGTTCTTCTTCTTTTAAATTTTTAATTAAAGATATATCCTCTTTTTCTAAAAACTTTTTTGCTATATTTTTAGATCTAATTTTATTAAATCTAGCCTCTATTTTACTTCTTTTAGATGGTCTATATATAGATTTAGTTATAAGATTTTCTCTTTTTAATGCTTTAATTATATCCATTGGTGTAACAATATAATTAAATTCATTTACCAAATTTAAATCTTCTTTTGCTAAATCAATAAACCATAAAAGATTATAAGAGCAATTTTTAGATGTAAAATAGTAACTAGATTGGTATCTTTGCATCTCTATTATACTAAGTGTAATTTTTTCTATCTCTTTTAGAGTTAAATTTAGTCTATACTCCCACATATCTCTCTCTTCCATATTGGAGTAAATCTTTACCATTTCATAATATGGAGTAATAATATATTTTCCTTTAAATCCACCAAATAAACCTCTATAGGCATATAGTAATAGATTTGTATCTTTACTAATTTGTGCAGAGTAGTTTAGTGCAAAAGAGAGAAGAGGGGTAGAGTTATCTCTATCAAATCTTAAAAAAGAGTGACCAAACATGGAAGCTGGGGCATTTATATATGATGAGGCATATACTAAATAGAGTGTTTTAAAATTTAACTCCCTCAAATGCTCTTTTAAATATTTACACTCTTTTATATTTTTAGATGGAAACTGCTCTTTTAACCATCTAGTTCTAGCTGGAAATTTACATTGAGTTGAGTTTATATCTCTATAATCACTATCTTCTATAGATTTTAGAGTAGCTATTAGCTCATCTTTTGGGGAAACATCTCCTAATGGAGATAGAAAAAAAGATTTATCATCTATCTCACTTACTCCATTTTTGAAATGTAGTAGTTTTAACCAATATGAATTAAAACTAATATCTGCTCCATATAGATAAAATGAGAGTAGAGAAATTATATAGTATCTAATTGCCTTTAACTCTTCTGTCTCTCTCTTCTTCTTGTGCTTTATATAGTTTTGCACACCCAATAGCAAGTTCTCTTACTTTTAAAATATAGTTTTGTCTTTGAGCTTGTGATATTGCTTTTCTAGCATCAAGAACATTAAAAGCGTGACTTGCTTTCATACATTCATCATAAGCAGGAAGTGGTAACTCTTTTTCTAAACACAATTTACACTCATTTGAAGCACTCTCAAAATCTTGAAGAAGTTTATCTACTGAAGCCACTTCAAAGTGATATTTACTAAATTCATACTCACTCTCTTTATGAACATCTGCATAAGTTGTAATATTATCTCCTTGCCTATTCCAAACAATATCAAATACAGACTCAACCCCTTGAAGATACATAGCAAGTCTCTCTGTTCCATAAGTAATCTCAACTGCTACAGGGTCACAAGATATACCTCCAACTTGTTGAAAATAGGTAAATTGTGTAACCTCCATTCCATCAAGCCAAACCTCCCAGCCAAGCCCCCAAGCTCCAAGTGTTGGAGACTCCCAATTATCCTCTACAAATCGTATATCATGCTCTTTTAAGTTCAATCCCAAATACTCTAAAGATTTCAGATAAAGCTCTTGAATGTTATCAGGAGATGGTTTTATAAGTACCTGAAACTGATAATAAGCCCCTAATCTATTTGGATTTTCTCCATATCTTCCATCAGTGGGTCTTCTTGATGGAGCGACATAAGCTGTTGACCACGATTTAGAGTCTAAGCTTCTTAAAAGTGTAGCAGGGTGAAAAGTTCCAGCTCCAGCTGGTATATCGTAGGGTTGAACTATATTACAACCCTGTTTGCTCCAAAACTCTTGTAGTTTTAGTAGTAGTTGGGTAAATGTTAAGCTATTTTGGTTCATTAATTTATATCCCATTGTTGATTTTTAATATTTGTAGCATTAGACTTTTTTTTATGATAAATAATTATAGGTGTACCACTATTTTTATTTTCACAACACACATCTATACACATCTTTTTTATTTTTTCTTTTTCTAGTTCTAATTTATTTATTAAATAATCTTCTTCTATTTTCCATAATTGATTTTGATTTGTAGAGTCTATCTTTTCTAAATACAATTTTTCACCATCTTTAACATATAGTGGAGTTATACATAATGTATTATCTTTTAGAGGCACTATGTTAAAATATCCTTCTTTAGATAAATTTAATTGTTTCCATTGATATTCACTCTCTGTTAAGCAGATTTTGTTATTAGAAACGCCTGAGAATTTTCCACTATCTTTTGATTTAAATGTCATTATTATTTATATCCCCAAACTCTTCTCAATTTTGGCTTGGTCAAATCCACAAATCCATCTGCTTCCACCAATTAAAACAATAGGTACACCTCTACAGCCATGTTTTACACAATCTTCACCTGCTTTTTTATCTTTGGTTATATCAATGGTTTTAAATTTAATACCATTTTGTCTAAAGTAACTTTTTGCTCTTGTACACCATACACAACTAGGTGTAGTAAATAGAACTACACTCTTTTGTCTCTTTTTTATCTCTTTCATACTAAACTCCTTAGAGCAAAACCTCTATAGTAGATGAGTCTAATTCCACCTTTTTAGCTTTACTTACTCTATCTTCTTGAAGTTTTACTTTAAGCTCATCATCTTGTAGTGCCATAATTTGAATTGCTAAATATGCTGAGTTTACAGCACCTGCTTTTCCAATAGCTACCGTTCCAACAGGCATACCAGAAGGCATCATAACAGTACTTAAAAGTGCGTCCTCTCCTCTTAACTCTCCACTTGCCATTGGTACACCAATTACAGGTTTAGTTGTAGCTGATGCTAATGCTCCTGCTAAATGGGCTGCCATTCCTGCTGCTGCTATAAACACTTGTGCGCCTTTTGCTTCTGCCTCTTTCATATAGTTTTTTGTTCTCTCTGGACTTCTGTGTGCCGATGATATAATAAGCTCATAAGGAACACCAAACTTTTTAAGTGTCTCTGCACACTCTTTCATTACCTCATAGTCACTTTTACTACCAATTACAATTGAAACAAATTTCATTTTATCTCCTTTTTTTATTAAGCGAATAATATCAATTTTTCTCTTCAATATAAGAATTTTTAACTATAATCAGCAAAAATCAAAATTAGGATAGATTATGTTTCAAACAGGTTTTTTAGGAACAAAAGCACCACTATTTATGGATATTGTAACAACTATTGTGGTTTTACTCCCTTTTTTATTATATGGAAGTATTTTACTTGCTAAACAAAAAAAGTATAGATTACATAAACTAACACAAATAGCACTATTTATTACTACTATATTAGTTGTAACATTTTTTGAGTTTGGTGTTAGATTAGATGGTGGAATAAAAAAATATTTAACATATACAGATATTGCAGATAGTTTTGTTATTGGCTTTTTAACTTTTCATATAACTATTGCTATTATTTTGTGGGGAAGACTTTTTTATCTATCTTTAAAAGCACTAAATGCAGGTAAATTACCTGGTAAATTTTCTATTTATCATAAAAAGTTAGCAAATATTACATATATAGCCATAATTTTAACAGCTATTACAGGATTTGGAGTCTATTATATTCTGTTTATTTAAAAAATATGTTTTTCTAAAAAATTAGCCAAAAAATGATAGAAAATATAACAATTCAGCACTTTTTAACTAAAAATTCCCTAATATTTCAAAATTTTTTTAATAATAAAAAATATTGGGGAAACTAATGAAATCAACTATTTCTATATTTATCATCTTAACACTTTTTAATATAACTCTATCTGCAAAAGAGACCTATTTTAATCCATATAAACCGAATATTACTAAACATAGTACAAAAAAAACAGTTAAACAAATAAAAAAGCATAAAGTTAAAAAGAGAAAAGTTGTTAAACATAGTAGTAAACTGCCAAGAAATCTTGATAGAATATATAGAAAAGTTTTAAAAAAAACTAATATTAGTAGAAGAGCCTTAAAAAAAGCATTTGCTTTTTACAAAAAAAATAGAGTTAAAAAAGGGTTGTCTTCAAAATATTTAGCTATTGCAGATTATACAAAAACTGCAAGAGATAAGAGATTATATATTATAAATTTAAAAAATGGAGCTGTATATAGACATAAAGTAGCTCACGGAAAATATTCTGGTGCATTAGGTGGAAAAGTTAAACACTCTAGTAATAGAAGAAATACAAATATGACACCTTATGGATTTTTTAAAGTAGGTTCAAAAGTAAGAAAAACAAAAAAGAAACACTATAAGTATCTTTCAGTTAAAGGTTTAGAGAGAATTAATAGAAAAGTAGGGTACCCTCCTAGAATGGGTGGAAGAGATATTGTTCTTCACCCTGCTAAATATGTAAATTATGGTGGACGAAGTCACGGCTGTTTCTCTATCTGTCCTCAAGATAGATATGCTATATTTGCAAAACTAAAAAAAGCTTTACTATATAGTTATACAGGTAGATAACTACTTTTTATTATCTTCTGCACATCGAATATATCTATCATAATTGATAGATACATTATTTATAGAGCCATCTTTAAAACTAAGCAAAAGAGTATATAATTGTATTTCATGTAATTTAGTTAAAAAGTCTAATTATAGACTTTATTAGACTATAACAAGTTTTTTACTAAGTTTGCATAGATTTTTATGAATGGATATATTATTGAAACATCTCATAGATTTTATAGAGGTTAAAAAAGTTGAAACAGCTAAAATATATAAAGATTTAAAATGCTTACCAGAAGAAGTAAAAGTATTACAGTATGTATGTAAAAGATTTGTAAAAGGTATAGAAGAGACACCTGTACTTGATATTTTACAAGAGTGTTTTAAATTTAAGGGGTATGAGTATCTTAAAAATCTCTCAATAGTTAAACGGCTTATGGATTTAGGTTGGATAGTTCAGATAAGTTTTGGTCAAATAAAAATTCAAGAGGTCTCAAAACTAGAGATTTTAAATACATCTGTAGCCCCTAGTATATCTCTACTTAGACTTCTTGAAGAGGGTTCAATGGAGGTAGCACTTCCAGAGATAAAACCATATACTGACCATTTAGAGTATCTACAAGACCAATTTGATGTTATAGAGCTTTTACATAAGATGTCTATATCTAAAGATGGTTTTACAGATAGCTCATTAAGCCTTGGACGGCTAAAAAATAAACTTATACTTTTAAGTAAAAGAATAGAAGAGAGACTTAAAATAACAGATGAACCTATTGTTGTAGAGGAGTTCTTTAAAGAGAAAGAGCTTGATGATAGAGAACAGAAAATCTTTTTGGCTTTATTGAAAGAGGAGTACTCTGGAGGAGAGGGGCAATTTAGAGATATGAATACTCTAATTGAACTTATATCTCTTGATGAGTATGATAAGATTAGAAATAGAGCATTATTAGAAGATGGCTCAAAACTTATTAGTGAAGAGATAATTGATTATGAAGAGATATTAAATATGTTTGGTGGAATTAGCCGTTCTTTCTATCTTCAAGAGGATATTCTACAAAAGATTATACACCCAAATAAAAAGAAAAAGGTTACTAAACTAAAACTAGATAAACTTGTAGAAGAGCAAGAGATATTTGAGTTTATAAAACCAACCACAGATTTAAATGATGTAGTCCTACACCCAAAAACAAAAGAGGTACTAGATACTATTATAAAACAGCTAGATAAAGAGGTATTTGCCAAATTAAAAGCATGGGGTATAAAAGATAAAAGAAAAGGAATAGATGCAAGAATTATCTTTTATGGAAGTGCAGGAACTGGAAAAACTATGACAGCTGTTAGTTTGGCAAAGACCCTTAAAAGACCTGTTCTAAGTTTTGATTGTTCAAAAATACTCTCAATGTATATAGGAGAGAGTGAAAAGAATGTTAGAAAGATTTTTGATGATTTTAAAACTCTTAGTAAAGAGGCAAAAGTTGACCCAATTTTACTTTTAAATGAGGCAGATCAATTTTTAAGTAGTAGAACAGAGGGGATTGGTAGTAGTGCTGATAAAATGCACAATCAAATGCAAAATATATTTTTAGAACAGATAGAGAAATTTGAAGGCATTTTAATAGCTACTACTAACTTATTAGATAATATAGATAAAGCCTTTTCAAGAAGATTTAACTACAAAATTGAATTTAAAAAACCAAATAAAAAAGAGAGAAAAAGATTATGGCACTTTATGTTACCTGAAAATGCCGATTATGAAGAGGGTTTTGAAGTTGAAGAGCTATCAAAATATGAACTTACAGGTGGACAGATAAATCTAATTATTAGAAATACAGCTTATAAAGTAGCTATTAGAGATGAGAGTGTTTTTAAAATAAAAGACTTTTTAGAAGAGATAGAAAAAGAGTTAGGTAGTAGTTTTGATAAAAATATTAGTATGGGATTTAAAATATAAAATATCTAAATCCCGTTTTATTCTTATTTTAACTCAATTTTAGCATCTTTTTTAAGTTTTTTAACAGTTCCTTCAATAAGTTTATTGAATTTTTCTCTATTAACAAGAGCTTTAATCTGCTCTTTTAGCTCTTCAAATTTTTTCTCACCTGCACTCTTTCTATCTTCAAGATAGATAATATGATAACCAAATTGAGTTTTTACAGGCTCTCTTGTAAATTCACCTTTTTTTAATTTATCAGCAGCCTTACTAAACTCTGGAACCATTCTATTTAAAGGGAACCAACCTAAATCACCACCATTTGCACCTGAAGGTCCTGTTGACTTCTCTTTAGCAACTTTAATAAACTCTGCCTTAATATCTTTTGCACCACTAAGAGTTTTAATAATATCTTTTGCCTCATCTTCTGTTTTAACTAAAATATGTCTAGCATTAAGTTGTGCAGGAGATGTAAACTTATCTTTATTCTTTTCATAAAAAGTTTTTAAATCAGCTTCTGTTGTACTCTTCTCTATCTTTTTAGCCTCTTCTTCCATCCATACATTTAAAAGTAAATCTTTTTTTATTGCTTCAAGTTTCTTTTTATACGAATCACTATTTTCTAAACCTGATTTAGAAGCATTTTGAGCAAGAAGTTTTCTATCAATAAGCATATCAATAACTCTTTTTTTCATACTAGCATCAAGTGTATCAAACTGCATAGCTTGTGAACCCATTACTTGAGTAATTTCTTCTTTTGTTATCTTTTCACCATTTACAGTTCCATAACTCTCACTAGCGTTACCAATAGTAACTAATAGAAGTGAAGTTACAGCAATTTTAATACTTTTTTTAATCATCTTTTTCCTTATAGATTGAAATAAATTTACAAATTATACTTAAATAAAATAAATAAATCGTTAATAGGTTTTAACATATAGAAGTTTTTATAAAACTTAATAATCTAAATAATATTTAAAATGTAAGTAATTGATAATAAAATTGGATTAAAAGGAGAAGAATTCAAAGAGGCGACGACCTACATTCCCAATCCAGACAGGATAAGTATTATCGGCGATGGGAGGCTTAACTGCTAGGTTCGAAATGGAGCTAGGTGTGACCCTCCCTCTAAAGCCACCACTAAGAA
>JAMOOP010000167.1 GCA_027065385.1 Campylobacteraceae bacterium
ATATTGGCATGTTTTTCCCTAAAGTGGATAAAAAGAATCGGCAAAATCATGAGAATAATGTATTGTGGGATGTTATAGTAGGTGGAGGGTATGAAAAGACGGGGTGATTTTGTCTAAAGTGTAGTAAAATAATAATTAAACTTATTATATATTTGTATCTTCTTAAATATTTTAGTAGAATTATAAATATTCTTTTTTTTTTAGTTATTGTTTTTTCTTTTTCGCCTAAAAATGTTATAAAAAATATTTTTTTTCTTTCTTCATGTTTTTTTTTATTATTAATTAAATTGTTGTATTCTTTTAAATAATCAATTTGTTTAAATCCTATTAAATGGTTTTCATCTTTACAATAAAATATAACTACATCTTTCATATAATATAATGAAATTAAAGATTTATGTATAAATATAGAAAAGCATATTAAAATAAAAGAAGAAAACATAAATAATGTTATAGAATTTGGGAAGAAATAAGATATAGATATAAAAATCAATGATAAATACATTATTATATATTCATTAAGACTTGTAGGAAAAAAATATTCTAAATGTGATTTGATTTCTATTTTTTCATAATGGTCTTCCCAAGTCATATATAACCTTTTTTTGGAAAGAATTATATCAAATTTTATAATAAATTAAAAGTAATTATTTTATTTAATATTTTATAACATAATCTGGCTCATTGTAAATATCTCCACCATCTAAAGAGTCTCCAGTCATATTTTGTTCAGGTTCAAGTAAATAATAGTTTTCTTCTACATCACCAAAATCTATCTCATCACTATCTAGCATAGGAAATAAAACATTTAACACTACTTCTAAAAAATTCATATATACTTCTTTTAAGTTAATTAAATTCAGCATAAAATAACTTTTTGTTAATTTGTAGCTGAATATTTTTTACTCAGCTACCAACCCCTAAAATAAATGGTAACATTATAAAATTGGTAATTATATTAATATAATTACTGCCTCCTCCTAATAGAACTTTTAATCTAAAAAATAAATATTATTGTAATATATCATACTTTGTATTGTTTTAAACTTAAATTATATAAGTAATATTTGTTATTAATGTATTTTTTATTTTATAAATATATAACATAATTATTTGACCTTAGTCAAAATATAAGTTAAAAAAATAGACTATGATACGACTATTGAGTATTTTATTGCTCAAAAAATAAGAAGGAGATATGGCATGGCTAAAGTATTTAGTAAGCTGTCTTCAATTGTTTTAGGAACAACACTAGCACTTTCTGTAGCAACGGCAGGTGATGGTGAACTTCAAAAGATAATGAAGAAGCGAGGCTTAACAGAAAACGATTTAATTCGTGCAGCAAAAACTTATACACCTACTGGTGGACGAGATGAGTTTATTGTATTTAGTTCTGGTGGACAGAGTGGACAAATGATTGTTTATGGTGTTCCAACTATGAGACTTTTAAAATATATTGCAGTATTTACACCTGAACCTTGGCAAGGTTATGGATATGATGAAGATAGTAAAAAAGTTCTTAGACAAGGTAATATTAGAGGTAGAGAGATAAATTGGGGTGATACTCACCACCCAGGTCTTTCTGAAACCGATGGTAAATATGATGGTAAATGGTTAGTAATTAATGATAAAGCTAATCCAAGAATTGCTGTTATTGATTTAGAAGATTTTGAAACTAAACAGATTGTAGTTAACCCTATTTTCAAATCTGACCATGGTGGAGCATTTTTTACTCAAAATTCAGATTATATCTTAGAGGCTTGTCAATATGCAGCACCTTATGATAATAACTATCACCCAATAGATGAATATAAAGAGACTTATAGAGGTGGGGTAACTGTATGGAGTTTTGATAATAAAGAGGGTAGAATTCACCCTGAAAAATCATTTACAATTGAAATGCCTCCATATATGCAGGATTTATCAGACTCTGGTAAAGGTGTAAGTGATGGTTGGGGATTTACTAACTCATTTAACTCTGAAATGTACACAGGTGGTATAGAAGTTGGTATGCCTCCATTTGAAGCTGGTTGTAGTAGAAATGATACTGACTTTTTACATGTATATAACTGGAAAAAGTTAGCTGAACTTGCAAAAGATGATAAAAATGTAAAAGTAGTTAATGGAATGAGAATTGTTCCTATGGATATAGCTATTAAAAATGATTGTCTATTCTTAGTTCCAGAACCAAAATCTCCACATGGTGTTGATGTATCTCCTGATGGAGAGTATATTACAGTTTGTGGTAAACTAGATACTCACGCTTCTGTTTATAAATGGAGTAAGATTAAAAAGTTAATTGCTGATAAAAAATATGCAGGAAAAGACCCTTATGGTATTCCTATTTTAGATATGAAATCAGCACTTCACGGACAAGTAGAGCTTGGACTTGGGCCTTTACATAATCAATACTCAAATGTTGATGGCGAAATCTATACATCTTTATATGTTGATAGCCAAATTGTAAAATGGAACTATAAAACTTTAAAAGTTCTTGATAAAGTTAATGTTCACTATAATGTAGGACACCTTTGTGGAATGGAAGGGAAATCTGCTGACCCACAAGGTAAATATATTATCTCTTTAAATAAATTAGCTATTGATAGATTTGACCCAGTTGGACCTCTTCACCCACAAAACCATCAACTTATTGATATTAGTGGTAAAAAGATGGATTTACTTGTTGATATGCCACTGCCTTTAGGTGAACCTCACCAAGCTGTAGCAATTAGAGCTAGTAAACTTCACCCAAAAGTTAGATATACAATGGGAACAAATACTAAAACTGGTAAACCTCATATTGGTAAAACTCTAGCAGGTCAAGAGAAAGTTGTTAGAAAAGGTAATCATGTTTATATTTATGGAACATTAGTAAGAAGTCATATTAACCCTGAAAGAGTTACTGTAAATAAAGGTGATGATGTAACATTCTATCTAACTAACTTAGAGAGAGCTCAAGATGAAACTCATGGATTTACAGTTGACCATTATAATATTCACGGTTCACTAGAACCAGGTGAAACTATTGAACTTAACTTTAAAGCTGATATAGAAGGTGTATTCCCATACTATTGTACAGAGTTCTGTTCTGCACTTCACTTAGAGATGATGGGTTATTTATTGGTTAAAGACCCAAATAAAAAGTATGTTTCAGCTCAAAAACTTAAAATGAAAACTATGTCTAAAGAAGAACTTAAAGCAGAGTACGACAAAACAGTAGCAACAAATAGTGCAACTGATGCTGTTATTCAATCTGTTGTTAAATTCCTTAAAGAGAACCATTATGAGAAACATCAAGTGGTTAAAGACCTAGTAACTGATGCACTAGACCAATATGGAAAAATCAAAGAGCAAAAAGCTAAATCAGATGAAGCAGTTAAAGCTGATGATTATGAAAAAGCTATTCTATTTGAAAATATGATTTGGCAATATATGGTTAAAACTGCTGATGTTGGAATTAGAGCTAAAGATGCTTTAGTTAGATTAGTTGCTACAAAACAATCTTCTGCTGTTCAAGCAGGTGAAAGAGCATTTGGAGAAGGTGGTTGTGGTGGTTGTCATGTTATTGGTAAAGTTTCATCTGGTCCAGACCTTACAGGTGTATTACAAAGACATGAAAATGCTGAAAAATGGGTAGCTGACTTTATTAAAGACCCAGCATCTAAATATAAAGACCCTTATGTTAAAGGTATGATTGATTACTTTAATCTAAAAATGCCTAATCAACATATGAGTGACCAAAATATTAAAGATATTATTGAGTACCTCAAATGGGTTGATGAAAATGCTAACCTCTTTTAGCATTTGAAGATGAGTTTTTTAACTCATCTTTATTGGAGATTTTAATAGTTTCCAACTACTTTTTAACTTTCTTTCAATAAATTTAACTACACTTCCTAGTAGAAACTTTGCTTTAATATTTTTATGTTATAATGACAATATATTGTCAAAAGGAGTAATTTATGGAAGCTATACTATACTCACAAGCTAGAAATAATTTAAGAACACTGATAGATAAGGTTTGTTTAGATTTTAGTGAATTTATTATAAATACTAAAGATAATAAATCAGCTGTTCTACTCTCTTATGAAGAGTATAGAGGACTTAAAGAGACACTTTATCTACTATCTTCAAAAGAGAATAGAAATAGACTGCTTGATGCAGTTGAAGAGATAGAAAATGGAAATTTTACACAAAGAGAGTTATTTGAATGATAATAGCTTTTGCAGATAAAGGGTGGGAAGATTATCTTTTTTGGCAAAAAAATGATAAAAAGATTTTAAAGCGTATTAATCTTTTATTGAATGATATAAAAAGAAATCCTAATGATAATAATGGAATAGGAAAACCTGAAAGATTAAAAGCTAATCTTAGTACTTACTATTCAAGAAGAATAACAGAAGAACATAGATTAGTCTATAAGATAATTAATAAAACTATTATTGTAGCACAATGCCGATTTCATTATTAAGTTCTTTGTAATTTTTTTAAAACTTCAAAAGACTTGATATAAATCATATATCAAAAAAATAATTTGTAATATAATAACCTATCTTTATAATTTATATAATTGTATATTATAATAATTATAAGTTTTGTTAACATACTTAGAGGAGAAGATATGCACCCAAGTTTTATGAAAGCCAAGATATTTGCGACTATCGCTTTACTTATTATGACATTTGCTTTTGTTGTTCCTATTGTTATTTTTCATGGTACGCTAAATAAGATAGAAGCAGGAAAAATTGATGAGATTTCACCATTAACCAAAAAAGTTTGGAATTTTTATAATGAGGGTCGTTATAAAAGTGTTACTACGCCAAAAGAGGCACATAATGACCTACAAAAAATGATTGATACAGCGTCAGAGATTGGGGTTGCATCAACTCCTATTTGGGCTGTATCTTTAGAAGCTCCAAATTATCCAAAAGAGGCTTTTCCAGAGGGAATTCCTGTATATTTCCATTTTGATGGATATAGTGGAGAGGTTCATGAGATGAATACTATTAACCACTATGTAGGAATGGACCCTATGTGGGTTGGTGGACATTTTGAAAGAGCTATAGGTCCTTACGCTTTGCTATTTTTAATCTTAATTATGGTTCTATTTATTGCTTATAATAATAAGATTTTAAACTATTTAATGCTTATTCCTGTAGTATTACCTCTTCTATTTTTAGCAGATTACGCTTACTGGTTATATTGGTTTGGACATAATCTACATGATTGGGGTGCATTTAAAATAAAACCTTTTATGCCAACTGTATTTGGTGATGGGAAAATTGCTCAATTTACAACTCACTCATATCCTACTATTGGATTTTATCTACTTATTGCTATTTCGATATTTAGTCTTTTAGCAGTTTTAGCTAAGAGTAAAGCAATGAGAGAGAGTGATAGTTAGTATAATGAAAATTATATCTATATTTTTCACTTTTTATTTTCTATTTTTTACCTTTGCAGATGCAAATGCACTACAAGAGGCTATAGATAAAGCTCCTAAAGGTTCTATATTAAAACTTCCTAAAGGGGTATATAGAGGTTCTATTACTATAAATAAACCTCTAAAAATTATAGGAAAAGAGAGTGGTGTAGTTATAGATGGAGAGGGGAATGGAACAGTTATTACTATTAAAAGCTCTTTTGTAACTCTTAAAAATCTAACTATAGTAGGAAGTGGTAGCAGACATGAAAATTTAGATGGAGCTATTAAACTATCTGATGCTTCTCAATGTGAGATAAGTAGATGTAATATTAAAGATACACTATTTGGTATAGATTTACAAATGGTAAAAAACTCTATTATTAGTGATAATAATATCAGTTCAAAAAATGTGGAATTAGGACTTAGAGGTGATGGACTTAGACTTTGGTATAGTAATGATAATATTATAAAAAATAATAGACTTATTAAATCAAGAGATATGGTAGTTTGGTACTCTCATGGTAATATAATTGAAAGTAATTATGGAGAGTATAATAGATACTCTTTACATTTTATGTATGCAGGTAAAAATATTGTTAAAAACAATATCTATAAACATAACTCTGTAGGGATATTTTTTATGTATTCACAAGATACTATTGCTACTGGAAATATAGTACAAAGCTCAATAGGAGCAACTGGTATGGGAATTGGACTAAAAGATGCTTCTAATTTTACTATTAAAAATAATACTATTATCTATTGTGCTCAAGGTTTCTATATTGATAGGTCACCATTTGAACCTGATACTCATGATTGGATAGAGGGAAATAAGATACTCTATAATGCTGAAGCTATACATTTTCACTCATTAAGTGAGAATAATATTATTAAAAATAATATAGTACAAGGTAATATAGAAGATATTGTTAATGATAGTAGAGGAAGTAAAACAGATGAAAATGAGATAGTAGGTAACTACTGGGATAATTATGCAGGATTTGATAGAGATGGAGATAATATTGGTGATACACCTCATAAAGTATATCAATATGCAGACCAACTTTGGGTATATAATCCTGATGTAAAATTCTTTTATGGAAGTCCTGTAATTTCACTACTAAATTTTTTATCAAAATTAGCTCCATTTTCAGAACCAATCTTTTTAATGGAAGACCAAAAACCAAAAGTTAAGATAAAAGGATAGCTGTATGGCAAAAATAGAAACAGAAAGAAGAGAGTTTATAAAATACTCAACCCTTGGAATACTAGGCGTTGTTTTAGCAGGTGGAGTGGTATTTAGTCCTTATGCTCTAAAAGCAGAAAATAGATTAAGACCACCAGGGGCTGTATCTGAAAAAGAGTTTTTAGGATTATGTATAAAGTGTGGGCAGTGTCTGCAAGTTTGTCCATTTCACTCCATAAAACTAGCAGATATTGCAACAGGTCATGGAGAAGGAACACCATATATTGATGCCTTAGAGAGAGGCTGTTGGGGTTGTGAAGCAGTTCCATGTGTTCTAGCTTGTCCTAGTGGTGCATTAGACCATGAGTGTTCAAAGATAGAAGATGCACATTTAGGAATTGCTGTTTTAGAGTTTCCTGATAGATGTTTAGCTGTAAATGAAACACCTGTTCCAAAAGGATATAATGACAAAATGAAAAAGTTTGTTGATGGTGTTACTAATATAAATGAACTAGAGCTTAAACTATTAGAAAAATTTGATGGATATGAGGGCAAAGAGTGTACTTTATGTGCTGATATGTGTCCAATTCCTAATCCTATGAGTGCTATATCTATGATACCAGATAGTAAAGGTGGAAAAAGACCTGAAATTTATGATGGGTGTATTGGTTGTGGTGCTTGTGAAGAGGTTTGCCCGACTAATTCACCATCTATTGTAATTAAACCTAGAGTGACATATAAATCATTTTATGAAAACAAAAGTTAGGAGTGTTAATGAGTAGATTAATATTAAGTCTAGGACTATTAACCATATTAATAGGTTGTGGAGAAGAGAAGAGTCAAGAGAAAAAAGTAGAGATTACACAAGATAGCACTCCCAAAATTGAGATAGTAGAGAATAAAAATGCTCATGAGATAAAAGTAGAAACTAAAAAGAGTGATAAAAATCAGAGTAAATCATACTATTATGATTATGGAGTTAAAAGTAATTTTGATTTAAAATCTCAACCAGCAAACCCTGAAGCAGAGGTTAAAATTAGACCTAGAACTGTAGTAGAAGCATTTTTACATATAAGAAGTCCTTATGAACATGTAGAGGCTGAACTACTTGTAAAGAGACTTAGTAAAAACTTTAGAAGTAAATGTTCTGCATGTCACTCTGATTATGCAAATGGTATTATAGGACCATCATTAATAGGAAGAGATAGTGACTATATATATGGGAAAATAATGGATTTTAAAAATGGTAAAAAATCTAATCCTCTTATGAATGATTTAATAAAGATGATGAGTAATGAGGATATTAGAGCTATGGCTGATGAGATTTACTCATTTAATCAAGAACTTAAAAAGATGAGGGAGAAGAAATGAAAAATATATTTGTAGGAGTTTCGACAATAATTATTGTAGCAACAGCACTTTGGGTTGCATCTAAAGGTGGAGCTTATAATGGTGGAGAGCATGGTAAAGTTATTAAAGATATGGGAACTCAACAAAAAATAGCAAAAATTCAACAACCAAAAGAGAAGAGTGACGAACAAAAAGAGCAAGATAAACTAAGAGCCTTAAGAGAAAAAGCTGGAAATATTGGTGCATTTAAAGTAAGTGATGCTTATAAAAGTAAATGTTCATCATGTCATGGTGTAAATGGTAGTGGTTATCAAAATGGTAAAAAAATGATGGGGCCTAAACTATTTGGACAGAGTGAAGATGAAATTTATAAAAAATTAGCTGACTTTAAATCAGGACGAAAAGAGAATGTTGTTATGAAAGGACTTTTAATTCCTATGAATGATGATGATTTAAAAAGTTTTGCTAAAGAGATTGGAGAATTCCCTGCTAGAGCTAAAGCTCAAGAAGAAAGTAAGTAGAGCATAATTATGGATAAGTATCATAATAGAGAGACCATTAAAAAATCATCGTTTCTTTCTACTTTTATTAGTACAACAAAAGATGGTAAAAAGAGATTAAGCTATAGAGCTAAGAGATGGATATTGGTTTTTACTATTCATCTTCTATTCTTTTTATCATTCCATGTTGATATTCAGATGTTAGAAGGGACACTAAATGGTTCAAGATTTTTAGGTTTTCACCTTATTGATGTATTTAGCACACTAGAGCTATTCTTAACACAACACCATCTACATATAAATATTATAATTGGAGTTACTACTATTATAATTTTTTACCTATTGGTTGGTGGTAGAAGTTACTGTGCATGGGTTTGTCCTTATGGGATTTTAAGTGAAATAGGTGAAAAGTGGCATAACACTTTAGTGGCTAAAAAGATTATTAAAAATAGAAAGTTTGACCATAGAGTTAAATATATATTTTGGGCAGGATTTTTAGCAATGTCAGCCTTTAGTGGATATTTAGTATTTGAGACCTTTAGTGTTGTTGGAATTATGAGTAGATTTATAGCTTATGGTTGGAGTTTAGCTTTAGTTTGGGTTTTAGTAGTATTTGCTATAGAGGTATTTTTCTCTCGCCGTGCATGGTGTAGTTATATATGCCCGATAGGTACAACTTATGGAATGATAGGAAAAATATCAGCTTTAAGAATAGAGTGGAATGATAATTGTGATAGCTGTATGGTCTGTCATGATGTATGTTTTGAGCCACAAGTTTTAGAGATTACAAAAGCTAAATATAAAAAACAGATAACAGAAAAGGGTATTAAGAGTGCATATATTACAGGTGCTGATTGTACTCTATGTGGTAGATGTGTAGATGTGTGTCATGTTGATGCGTTGAAATTTAGTTCAAGATTAAAGAGTATAGTATAATGAAAAAACCAACACCGATAGATAAAGAGATAAAACTAGACCCAAAAAGATATATAGTAAGTGAGACTGATGCTAAAGGTAAAATAACATACTGTAATGACTATTTTATGGAAGTTTCAGGATATAGTGAAAAAGAGCTTATAGGAAAACCTCATAGTATAGTAAGACACCCAGATATGCCAAAAGTTGTATTTAAACTTTTATGGGAGACTATATCTAAGGGTAAAAATATAAATGCAGTAGTTAAAAACCTAGCAAAAGATGGAAGATACTACTGGATATTTACAGAGTTTGAGAGTAGAAAAAATCAAGATACAGGTGAGATTATAGGGTATCATGCCGATAGAAAAAGTATCTCTCCACATGTATTAGAGATAATTGCTGACCTTTATGCAAAACTTTTAGAGATAGAGAAAAAAGATGGAGTAGAAGCGTCTGAAAAGTATTTAGTAGAGTTTTTAAAAGAGAGAGGTGATGATATAGAGTTTGCCAACATTATGGAGGAGATACATAGGTTTTATTAAATATAAGAGGAAAATCAACCTCTTATATCCAAAATATGTTTAGTACTTATATTGTTCCAAGGAGTATTTAGTTTAACAAACTGATTATAGTTATCTAATACTCTTTTAAAATCTATATTTTTTTTAGCTTCATCTTCTAAAACCTCATCTAAAGCTTTTTTAGCCTCAATCATCATATCTTTTGGAAATGTTTTTATCTCAATATGATTAGATAGCTCTTGAAGTGCTTTTGCATTTTTATATCTAAACTCCTCTACCATATTGGCAGTCATCGCCTCTGATGCTGTTGTAATAATTGCTTGATGCTCTTTGCTTAGTTTTTCCCATCTATTTTTATTGAAAGTAATTTCTAAAATAGAACCAGGTTCATGCCAACCTTTATAGTAATATTTAGCAGCCTTATCAAACCCCATCATCTTATCTAAAGCAGGTCCTACCCACTCAGTAGCATCTATTGTTCCTCTCTCTAAAGATGTAAAAATCTCTCCAGCTGGAAGTAAAATAGGATTTACTCCTAATTTTTTCATAACTTCTCCACCAAGACCTGGTATTCTCATTTTAAGCCCTTTTAGGTCAGATACAGATTTTATCTCTTTTTTAAACCAACCCCCCATTTGTGGACCTGTACTTCCTCCAATTAAAGGGTATAAATTAAATTTACCATAAAGCTCACGCCAAAGCTCGATTCCTCCTCCAAACTTAAGCCATGTTATCATCTCTTCGCTAGTTAACCCTAAAGGCATACCTCCAAATATTGAAAAAGCAGAGTTTTTACCTTTCCAATAATAAACTCCCGAGTGAAAAGCATCAATTTGACTAGCTGAAGCAGTATCAAAAACCTGAAGTGCAGGAACTAAAATATTTTTAGGATATACTTTAATCTCTAAACTACCACCACTAAGCTCACCACAACTTTTAGCAAAATTATCAACACCTGTACCCATAATAGGAAAGTGTGCAGGCCAAGAGGTGGCTAATTTTAATTTTACTACCTTTCCTCTATTAATATTTACATCTTTATAACTCTTATCCTCTTTATAACAACCACTAATACCAACTACTCCAATAGCTAAAGCAGAAGTTGTCAAAAAATCTCTTCTTTTCATAATTTCACCCTTTTTAATTCACTTTTTGGAAGTTGTAGTAGAAGTGGATTATCCTCTTTTTTTAACCACTTTAACACTTTTACTATATTATCTTCACTCATAGCACTACAACCTGCCGTCCCTGTTTTCTTATTATTTCTAATATGAATAAATATACATGAGCCACCATTTTTTATCTGGTTTAAGTTGTGATTTACAACTACTCCATACTTATACTCATTACCTTTCAGTCTCATATACTCAAAACTATTATAATCTTTTTCCACTTTAGTACTATCTATAATTCTATTATACCACTTTGAGTTACTATCATCTACACATTGATTTTTTCTACTATATACACTATATGGATATGTAATATTAAAAGGATAATAACCAAATCCATTAGCTAAAGAGAAAAGCCCAGCAGGAGACCTTCCGTCTCCCTCTTTTTTAATATATTTGGCATCTTTAGGAGTAGCATGAAGACCAATTCCCCAACCTAAACCATTTCGCCCTAAAATAATAGATATAGGTTCTCCCACCTTTATCCACTCTTTACCATCTCTTTTATATCTTTGGAGAGTACCATTTTTACTATTCCAATTAGGCGTTATGACCTCTAAAATCTGTTTTGTATCTTTTGGTATTACTATAGCTCTATCCTCTTTAGGATTGGCTTGACACGCTATAAATAATACTATGGTTAATATAGATAATCTATTCATTGTAGTATAATCCTTTTTAAAATTTATTAGGAAAAATCATGGAAAATTTAGGAATTTTATCACTTATTATTCCACTCTTTATTATCATAATGGCAATTATAACAAAAGATGTGGTTGTATCTCTACTATCTGGTATATTTTTTGGAGAATTAGTTATACACCATTTTCATCCACTTGAAGCTACTATCGCTCTGCTTGATGGATTTGTAGGACTATTTGCCGAAGGATGGATAACTAAAACAGTTCTATTTGCTTTGCTTGTTGGTGCTATTATAAGACTTATTAGTGATAGTGGTGGAGTTAATGCTTTTATAGAGTATATTAGTAAAAAAGAGAAGAGTATAGACTCACCAAAGGGGGCTTTACTTTTAGCCTATATTTTAGGTGTTGTTATTTTTATAGAGTCATCAATTACATCACTTGTTGCAGGAACTGTGGCTAAACCTCTATGTGATAAAAATGGTGTTAGTCGTGAAAAGTTAGCATTTGTGTGTGACTCAACATCTGCACCAATTTGCTCTCTTATACCTTTTAATGCTTGGGGGGCTTTGCTTTTAGGGTTAATTATAGCATCTATTGAAGCTAATATTATAAAGGGTGATGGAGTATCTCTTCTTATAGAGTCTATACTTTTTAATTTCTACTCAATTATTACTGTTATATTGGTTCTTTTAGTTATACTATTTAATATAAACATAGGCTCAATGCGTTATGCAAAACCTCATAAGTTAGAAATTAGTGCCAATAAAAGCTCCAATCAAAATAAATCACCACTACTTATGATACTACCTTTAGTTGTTTTAATCACTACTGTTCCAATATCCCTATACTATACAGGTAATGGAGATATACTAAAAGGTTCAGGCTCAACTTCGGTTTTTTATGCTGTAATTGCCTCATTAGTTTTTATATATCTCTATTTTGTACCAACAAAAAATATTTCGCATAAAGATTACTTTAAATCACTATATGCAGGAATTTCTGATATGATACCAATTACTCTTATTTTACTTTTAGCTTTTCTTATAGGTTCAGTTATTAAAGAGTTAGGAACTGCTAACTATTTAGCCCATATTATGCAAGGAAATATATCACCAATATTTTTACCACTCTTAATCTTTTGGGTGGCATCTATTACCTCATTTTCAACAGGAACTAGTTGGGGAACATTTTCTATTATGATGCCAATAGCCCTATCTCTTGGAGCTTCATTTGATATATATACTCCACTTATAATAGGAGCAGTTATTAGTGGAGGGATATTTGGAGACCATGTATCTCCAATTTCAGATACAACTATTATCTCATCAATGGCTAGTGGGTGTGACCATATATCACATGTAAGAACGCAGATGCCTTATGCTTTAATTTCGGCTGGATTGGCTTCTGTTTTATATCTTGTTTTTGGAATTATCTTATAATAAATTTCTAATTATATTTTTATATAAAAAAGATATAATAAAATTATAAACAAAAAGAAAGGAATAATTTAAATGAAAAAAATAATAAAAAAGATACTGCTATCTACAATAGCAATAAGTAGTCTAGCATCTGCGTCACAATCAGAAACAGATATTTCAAAACTATATGTATCTATTTTTAACAGAGCATCTGAAGGAGAGGGAAATAGATATTGGATGAATGTCAATAAATCTCTATCTGAAATAGCAGATACTATGTTAAGTACACCTGATGCAAAAGAGTATTTTGGTGATAGTTTAAATAGTGACCAAGCATTTATTGAACATATCTATAAAAATACACTCAATAAAACAATAGAAGATGATAAAGATGGTATTGATTATTGGACAAATCAATTATCTACAAAGAGTAGAGGTGAGGTTGTAGCATCTCTTATTGATGCGATAGAAACATATTCTCCAACAGGAGCTAATTATAATGCAGATGATACTAAAACGGTAGCTTCATATCAACAATTTAGTAATAGAGTATTGGTTTCAGACTATATGGCTATGTCTATATATAAAACTCCTAATAATTATGAAACCGTAACAAGTTTTAATGGGGATTTAATAGTAACTGATAGTAGTGATACAGTTAATTTATCTAAAGAGTCTATAAAAAGTATGATGGCTAAAAATAGTTGTAATTTACAAATTATTCAAGATGATACTAGTTATATTGATATTTTTCCTCTTTCAGATATAAGATGGTCAGCAGATGGAGATAGTGTTGAAGATATTGCTAAAGCATTTAATAGTGCTAGAGCAAAAGATACTACTATTAGCAAAGATTTAGAGATGCCATCTCAAACTACTTGGAATAGTATGAGTATCCAACAAAAAGGGCTTTATTTACTAAATAAAGAGAGATATGATAGAGGTATTAAACCTTTTGAGGGAATTGACCAAAATGTAGTAAATGTTGCAAAAAAATATGCTGATATTTTATCTGAAAAAAAGAAGTTTGGACATAATGAAGATGGTACACCTTGGGAAAGACTAGATAGAGTTCCTATTATTAAAAATAATAAAGACTTTTTTATGTATGCAGAAAACCTATATGGAGCATATAATTCAGTAAAATACATTACTAACCCTATTGCAAAAGCTATTTATGAATGGATTTATGCTGATAGTGAGTCCTCTTGGGGACACAGAAAGTTCTGTTTAGCTACAGGATTAAATGATAATGGGGGAGAAAGTGGATATGAAGGTTTAGTTGGTTTTGCATTAAGGTCAGCTTATTCTCAAAGTTATAATGTTTATGCTACTTTAATTGTAATGAATGCTTTTGACCCATCTGATACTTGGGATTACTCTACAACAATAGATGTTCCTTTATGTAATAAATAAAAATACTCTTTTAAAAGAGTTTAATTAAATATATTTTAACGCCTCCAATCGCTCAACTCTCTCCTCTGTAGTTGGGTGTGTGCTAAATAGCTGTTGCATAGAGAAATCTTTACCTGTAAATGGGTTTATAATAAACATGTGTGCAGTTTGTGGTTCGGCCTCTGGCATAACAATTCCTCTTGCATAGTTTTCAAGTTTTATTAAAGCACTCTGTAACCATTCAGGGTGTCCTGTCATTTTAGATGCTCCCTCATCTGCTAAAAATTCACGACTTCTACTAACACTCATCTGAATAATAGTAGCTACTATAGGCATAACTATCATAAGTATTAACATCACAATAGGGTTTGGTCTATCTTCATCTCCACCAAAAAACATTCCAAAATTTGCTAACATTGCAATAGCCCCTGATATAGTAGCTACTACTGTACCTATTAACATATCATAATGTTTAATATGGCTTAACTCATGTGCAATAACAGCCTCAACCTCCTCTTCTGTTAAAAGTTCAAGTAACCCCTCCGTTACAGCAACGGCTGAATGTTTATAATCTCTCCCTGTTGCAAAAGCATTTGGTTGCTCTTCTGGAATAATATATAGTTTTGGCATTGGAAGCCCTGCTCTTCTTGTTAATCTATCTACTATATTATATAGACCACTAGCAGAGTATCTATCTACAGGAATAGCATTATAGTGAGCTAAAACCTGTTCATCACTATAATAATAGGCGTAAAAATTTGTACCAACTGCTATTAAAAAGGCTATAAGCATTCCTGTTTTACCACCTATTAATCCACCAAACCATATAAATAGTAGTGTTAATCCTATCATTAAAGCGTAAGTTTTAAACTGCTCCATTCTACTACTCCTAATTTTTTAGATAGATTATACTCAAAAAGATATATAAACTATGCTACATAAGTCGCATAATTATTAATAGTTTTGATATAATTTCTCAAATTTAATTAAGGATAAAATCTTATGACACTTCATAAAATCAAACTAGCAATCTACTCACTTTTTTTGACAAATTTTTTTGGGTTTAAATTAAAAAGAGTTAAAGAGCCACTTAAAAAAAAGTCTCTTAGAGTCGATTATGCTAAAACTCTTTTTAATAGATTAAAAGTTTCTGTTGAAGTTAAAAATAAGGAGAAGTTACCTTTAGATGGGCAGTATTTACTTTTATCAAACCATAGAGGAATTATTGACCCTTTAGTTGTAGAGATAGCTTTGAAAGATACTAATATTTATGGTTTATGGATTTCAAAAAAAGAGTTATATAACTCTCCATTTTTTGGAGTTTTTGTAAGAAATGCAGGAGCTATACTTCTTGATAGAGAAAAGAGCCAGATGGGTGGATTTTTTAGTGATATTAAATCTAATGTAAAGATGGGAAGTTCTATTTTTATATTTCCAGAGGGGACAAGAAATAAAAGTGATAAACCACTTATAGAATTTAAAGATGGTTTTAGAATTATCGCTTTAAAAAATAGATTACCCATAATTCCTGTATATATAAGAACTCGTACAGATAAAGTTTTAAGTAATATATTAGAAGATAAAAATATTGCTCAAACTATTACTATTGAGATAGGTGATAAAATTAGCTACAACAAAAAGGGTAATTTGGAAGAAATATATAAAAAACAATTTAATATTAAGTAAATTTGGGGTAAAATCGCGTTTCAAATTAATGTCTCATCTCTAATTAGAGTTTGAGGTAAATACTAATAAGAGAGGTTTGCTCGTTATGAAAAGAACATTTCAACCACATAACACACCAAGAAAGAGAACTCACGGGTTTAGAACAAGAATGAAAACTAAAAACGGAAGAAAAATTATATCAGCTAGAAGAGCTAAAGGTAGAAAAAGATTAGCCGTATAAAGCATTTTAGTAGCATAAAAACTACTAAAGAGTTTAACAGAGTATATAATAACTCTAAGATAGTTCATACTTCAGAATTTGTACTCTTCTATCAAGCTTGTAATGAGGAGTATAAACTAGGTGTTGTTGCTAGTAAAAAAGTTGGCAATGCAGTAGCTAGAAATAGAGCAAAACGCCTATTGAAATCTCATTTTATAAATCATATAGATAATCTTAAAACTGGTCGTTATATTTTAGTAGCAAAGCCTCTAATCCTTAAGAGTGATTATAGTAAGTTACAGAAATCATTTTTTAACGCATTAAAGCGTTTAAAAGCCTTAAAACAATGATGTTTTTAAACACTTTTGGCTATAATCCAACTACTGATTTCAAATAAAATTCTTAACTAATTAATATAATTTAACACACAAATAATATTTTTTAATAGTTGAGAATAAAAGGCAATTTCTAGTGGAACAACAACAAGATTTACAAAAAAGACTTCTCTTAGCCTTAGTGCTTTCATTTGCAGTATTTGTACTGTTTGATATGTTTATGCCAAAACCTGCTAAAGTAGCAGACAGTAATGGTACTAAAACAGAACTAGCAAAACAACAGACACCTAGTACAGTATCAAATCAAACACCAACGGCTCTCTCTTCAACAAAGAGTACAACTTCGGCACTTCCTGCAAGTAGCAGTAATGCACCTATTACAACTACTAAAGCTTTAACTACTGTAACATCAGATAAGTTTATCTATACTATAGATGATATTGGACGAATTGCACAGGTTAAACTTTTAGAAGATAAGTATAGATATGAGGGAAAAGAGTTAGAACTATTTAACCCAAATTGGGTAAAACCTTTAGAGATAAGATTTGCTGATACTAAATTAAATTCTGAAGCTTTAAAGACTCCATATAGTACAAGTAGTAGTAATATTAATTTAAATTCAGATAAAAAAAGTGTAACTTTAACACAAAGATTAAGCTCTACAACTGTTACTAAAATAATCACTTTTTATAAAGATGGACATTATGATTTAGATATTAAAATATCATCTCCAGAGCAGTACTTTATAACAACGGGTCAAAGACCAGATGCAGACCATAGTAGATATATGGTTGTAAGTGGTGCTATGGTTAGAAAATCTAATGGTACAACTAAGATTATTGAAGATGGTGATGCAGAGGGGAGTCCAACTTTTCCTAATGCTAAGTTTACAGCATCATTTGATAGATACTATACAACTATTCTTTATAATTTCCAAAAGCCAATTAATGTATCCTACATAACAACTCCTGAAGAGAATGCACTAATTTTTGTTCAAGGAGAGCAAGATTTAAAGCTTCATGGATATATAGGACCAAAAGAGTATAATACTCTATATGCTATTAATCCTGAACTTACAGAGGCTATAGAGTATGGTTGGTTCACATTTATCTCTAAACCACTATTTAAAGTTCTTCATTGGTTAGATACTCATATTGGAAATTGGGGTTGGTCTATTATTATATTAACACTTCTTATTAAGTTACTGCTATTTCCTCTATCGTATAAAGGTATGATGTCTATGCAAAAACTTAAAGACCTAGCACCTAAAATGAAAGAGATAAAAGAGAAGTATAAAGATGACTCTCAAAAAATGAATATGAAGATGATGGAGCTATATAAAAGACATGGTGCAAACCCTATGGGTGGTTGTCTGCCAATGTTATTACAAATTCCTGTATTCTTTGCACTATATAGAGTATTTTTAAATGCTGTTGAACTTCAAGGCGCACCTTGGACTCTTTGGATTACAGACCTTTCTCAACAAGACCCATATTTTGTACTCCCTATTTTAATGGGTGCTTCTATGTGGTTTCAACAAAAAATCACACCAAATACAATGACTGACCCAATGCAACAAAAAATATTCCAGTGGTTACCTGTTGTTATGACAATGTTCTTCTTAACATTCCCTGCAGGATTAGTTCTTTATTGGTTAGTGAATAATATCTTTACAATTGCACAACAGTATGTAATTAATAGTGCTTATGAGAAGCATAAAGCATTAGAAAAAATGAAAAATAGAAAAAAATAGTATAGAAGGGGGAATTATAATATGAATATGAAAAGAATTGAAGCTAAAACCCTTGAAGAGGCATATAAAAAAGCATCAGAAGAGTTTAACTGTTCTATTACAGAGATAAACTATGAGATAGTCCAATATCCTTCAACAGGAGTAATGGGATTATTTAAAAAACCAGCTATTATAGTAGTAGCTAGAAAGATTACTACATCTACAAATATTGAAGAAAAAATTGAAAAAGAAGAGGAGATAATAGAGACTATATCTCCTAAAGAAGAAAAAAAAGAAGAAGTAGTAGTAGAAAAACAAAAAGATATAAAAGAGAAAATTTCAAAAGAAGATGATAAGGTTCTTGATAGCTTTTTTGAAAAGAGTAAAGATAATAACAATAAAGAGTTTGATGATGATAGAGACTCACCTAAAAATAGAGCAATAGCCCAAGAGATTGAACTTAAAATTAGTAAATTAATCGATACTAGCTGTTTTGATATTGATACAATAGAGGTTGATATATTTAATAATATTGCTCATATTTTTGTTGATGGAGAAGATGCTGCACTTCTTATTGGTAAAGAGGGATATAGATATAATGCCCTCTCTTATATGCTATTTAATTGGATAAATGCTAGATATAATCTATATATTAAACTTGAAATTGCTGAATTTATACAGTCACAAGAGGAGATGATAGTGAACTATCTTAAACCTATTATAGAGCATATTGAACAAAATGGTAGAGGAAAAACAAAACCATTAGATGGAATTTTAGTTCAAATTGCATTAGAACAACTTCGTGCTAGATTTCCAAATAAGTATGTGGCTATTAAAACAGCAAAAGATAGTAGAAAATTTATAATTATAAATAACTTTAATAATAACAAAAATGGTTAGAAGATGTCTTCAACCATAACAGCTATTGCTACAGCTAGTGGAGTATCTTCTATCTCTATTATTAGAGTAAGTGGAGAAGATGCCCTTAATATTGCTAAAAAGATAACTAAAAAAGATAATATCAAACCTAGAGTTACATATCTAAGTTCACTCTATAATAGAGATAATCATCTAATAGACCAAGCTATTGTTATCTATTTTAAATCTCCTAAGAGTTTTACGGGTGAAGATATTGTTGAGTTTCAGTGTCATGGTGGTTTTATAGTAGCCCAAGAGATTTTAGAAACTGCTATCTATCACGGTGCAAGACTTGCTGAAGCTGGAGAGTTTTCTAAAAGAGCATTTTTAAATGGTAAGATAGATTTAACAAAAGCAGAAGCTATTGCTAAATTAATTGAGACTAAATCTGTTGATGGAGCTAAAATTTTAGCGAAACAGTTAAAGGGTGAACTAAAAGATTTTATAGATAAGAGTAGAGAAGCCCTCCTTAAAGCCATAGCTTACTCTGAGGTTATGATAGATTATGCAGAAGAGGATATTCCAAGCGATATATTAGAAAATATTCTATCTCAACTAGATAACCTTATTTTACAAATAGAAAATATATTAAAAGCAAGTTATAGACGAAAAGGGCTAATTGAGGGTTTTAAGGTAGCAATTATAGGTAAACCAAATGTTGGTAAAAGCTCTCTTTTAAATGCTCTTTTAAGTTATGATAGAGCAATAGTAAGTTCAATTGCTGGTACAACTAGAGATACAATAGAGGAGCAGATAAGAGTTGGCTCACACATTATTCGCCTAGTAGATACAGCAGGAATTAGAGAAGCAGGTGATATTATAGAGCAGATTGGAGTTGAGAGGTCAATGGAGTCAATTAAAGATGCTGATGTGATTATTGCTCTATTTGATAGAAGCTCTATTTTTAATAGAGAAGATAAAAAAATTATTGAAATTTTAGAAAAAAGCACCAATAAAGAGATAGTTGTAGCTCTAAATAAATCCGATTTGAGAGAGAAATTTAATAAAAAAGAGTTACTTAAATATAATCCTATTGAGATTAGTACTAAAAGTAACTTTAAACCATTAACAGATAGATTGGAAGAGATATTTAATAGTGTTGGAAGTAGTGAAGAGTTAATGCTAATATCCACAAGACAGATAGATGCCGTACTAAAAACTAAAGAGGCTATATTAGAAGCAAAAGAGCCACTACTTAATGGAGAGCTTGAATTTTTCTCTTATCATCTTCAAGATGCCGTAAAAGCCATTAGTTCAATATCTAAGCCTTATGACTCTGAAGAGATTTTAGATAAGATGTTTGGGGAATTTTGTTTAGGGAAATAATTTTATAATAAATAATAAAAGGTAAAAATTATATGAAAAAACTATCACTTGTAGTTCCTATGATGAATGAAGAGGATAATGTAGAGCCTCTATTTAAAGCTGTAAGAGAGGCATTAAAAGATATTGATTATGAGTTTATCTTAGTTGATGACGGTTCAACAGATAAAACTGTAGAGAGAATGAAAGCCTTAGCTGATGAGAGAACAAAGATTTTAATATTTAACCATAATTGTGGTCAAACCCAAGCTATGGCTGCTGGAATTGAGAAAGCAGAGGGTAAACTTATTGCTACTATTGATGGAGATTTACAAAATGACCCAACAGATATTCCTTTAATGATAGAAAAACTAGAGAGTGAAGGTTGGGATGTTGTAGCAGGACGAAGAGTAAAAAGACAAGATGGTATCTTTTTGCGTAAAATCCCTAGTAAAATAGCCAACTGGCTTATTAGAAAAACTACTAAAGTGTATCTAAATGATTATGGGTGTACTCTAAAAGTCTATAAAAGCGATGTAGCTAAAAATTTAGGCTTATATGGAGAGTTACATAGATTTATACCCGTTTTAGCTAAAATGTATGGGGCAAAAATAGTTGAAATGGATGTAAAACACCATGCAAGAGTACATGGAGAGTCTAAATATGGAATTGGTAGAACTTTTAAGGTTGTAAGTGATTTGCTTCTTATGCTATTTATGCAAAAATATAAAACTAAACCTATGCACCTATTTGGTGGACTTGGTGTTGCCTCTTTTGGTGCTGGGGTTATTATTAATATCTATCTACTATTTATAAAACTATTAGGTAACGATATAGGAGGGCGACCATTACTCACTTTGGGGATAGTTCTAATAATCGCAGGAATTCAGTTAATTACAACAGGGTTTTTATCAGAACTTATTATGCGAACATATTATGAGTCTCAAAACAAGACTCCATACACTATAAAAGAGACATTTATTGGTAAAGCTAAATAAAAAACTATTTAAAACTTTTTTTAAAATTACTTTAACGGTTACGGCACTATATTTCGTATTTTCTAAAGTAGATATTAAAGATATAGAGTCTATTTTAAAAAAAGTAGATTTACTATATCTTTTTTTAGCATTTATATTTTTTAATCTATCTAAAATATTAAGCTCTATTAGATTAAATATCTATTTTAAACATATTGGAGTAAAGATTTCAGAAATTTATGCTTTAAAACTCTACTATATAGGAATGTTCTATAATCTATTTTTACCAAGTGGAGTTGGTGGAGATGGATATAAGATATATATTTTAAATAAATCTCATAATATAAAACTCTCAACCCTTATAACAGCATCTCTATTAGATAGAGTAAGTGGTCTTATTCCACTTCTATTTTTTGCTAGTTCTCTTTTTATATTTAGCCAATTTTATCATAAATTTATATGGTTAGATTGGTTCGGCTTAATAGGAGCTGTAACTATATTTCCTCTATTTTATTTAATAAATAGGCTTTTTTTCAAAGGTTACTTAAAAATCTTTTTTAAAACTACGCTTCTAGGAACTTTAGTACAACTTCTACAACTCCTATCTGCACTTTTTATAGTTTATGCTATTGGGTATGAGAGTAGTACTATTATATTTTTAACACTATTTTTAATATCATCAGTTATGGCTGTTTTACCTATTAGTGTTGGGGGAGTTGGTGTAAGAGAGTTAACCTTTCTTTATGGATTAACTCTTATTGGATTAGATGCTAGTGGAGGGGTAGCGTTTTCAATGCTATTTTTTTTAATTACTGCTATTTCATCTTTTATTGGGGTTTTTTTTAATATAAATAGCTATCCGAAAGATTTTTAGATGTGTGAAGTGAGTATTTATATCTTTGAAAGTAGTAGGTTGTTTCCTAATCCTAAAATCTTATATTTGTAACATGCCCATATAAAAGTAGTAAGTTATTTTCTGATATAAAACTTTCAAAATTTTTAATAAAATATTTTAATACTTTAAGTTCAAACAAGTATAATATTCTTTTAAATAGTTATATGTTAGGAAAAAAGGAGTATTTTATGTTTAAAAAAATTAGTTTATCTATTATTTTAAGTGTTAGTCTATTATCGGTTAATGTCAATGCTGATATTTGGCAAAGTACAAAAGAGTATACAAATCAAGCAATGTTTTGGAAAAATAAACATTTAAAAGATATTGATTTTCAAAATATATATCCAAAAAGTTTTTATAAAAAAAGTTATTTTGGTTTTGTAATAACTGGTGTTGCTGTTGTTGGAGCAGGAGCATTCACATATTTTACAGCAGGTGCAGGTGCTCCTGCTGCTGCAACAGGAGCAAGTACGGTAGCAGCTTGGGTTGCTGGAGGTGGAGCTGGTTCTTATATGGCTGGTTTATCTACAATAGGAAGTTGGTTTGGAGGAAATGCTATTCTTGGTGCAGCTATTTTAAATGGTATATCTATTGGTACAATTGGAGGTGGTGTAAGTAAATTTGCAGCATTATCCTTAACAGGTAAAGCTGGTGTAATGGCTTCAGTTACAGCAATAGGATTAGATGGTGTCGCATATTTCTTAAATCCAGATACAAAAAATTTAGAATATAAAGTAAAAGTTACAATTCCCCAAAATTTAGGAAGTAAAGATACAAGAAAATTAGTAAGTAATTTATATAATACAGACGATAATATAAATGATGCTCTTGAAGATGGTGATAGAAGTAAACAAAAGGCATTATTTGAATTGAAAAAACAATATAATAAAGATGGTATTAAACTATTAAAACAAAAATTATCAATGTCGGACAACCAAGAAGATTTGATAGTATTAGGCATTATAGCATGGAATAATAGTGAATATGAACTATTTAATCAAGCAGTATCTAAGATAAATTCAGAAAAATTAGATAATACTGGTTTTTTAAATTATCTTTATGCCTTACAAACTTTATCACAAGGAAATACAAAGAGAACTTTAGCATATTTAGATGATTCAATAGATGAAAATCCATATGCTATTGAACCTATCATATTATACATAAACATATTAGGAAATAAGGATTTTATAAGAAATGAATCTAAAATTGAGTCTTTGGTAAAAAAAGCCACAAAAAATTATGATAGTGATAAATATGCAACAGGATATACTTTAACAGGTGTCTATTATAGAACTGCTACTTTTTATTTTAATAATAAACGATATGTAAAAGCACAGCAATATTATAAAAAAGCATTAGATGAACTAGGTTTTTTACAAAAATATTTTTTTGGTAAACAGTTGAAACATACAATACAACTTGGTATTGCTAATTCATTATATTCCCAAAATAAAAAAGCTAGAGCAAATACAATATATGAAGAAATCATAAATGATATTGACAAAGAAAATAGTAATGAAATAAACAATATAAAACAACAATATTTGGGAAATGAAAAATGAAATCTTTTATCATAGCATTAATTTTAGGATTTATTAATCTAACTTATGCAAATGTGATTAATGTAATCGAAGATAGTGTTAAAATTGCAAAGGGAAATAAAAGTTTATCAAAAATTGATGATATAAATTTAATTGCTAAAGCTGGAAAACTTAGTAAGGTAACTATAAAAAGTTTAACATTAACAAAGATAGAGAATATACAAAATTTAATGGCTCTTGCAGTTAAAGAAAATAGGGTTGATTTTGTTAAACAATTTAAATATATAAAAAAATATAAAAGTATGAAGAATGGAGATAAAATACTTTTAAAATGTTTAAAAAATTCAACATGTGACTTAGCAAAACATACTGATTTAATGAATAAATCACCGTTACACAGACAATTTGCAATGAAATATCCAAATTTGACATTAGCTCAAATCAATCACAAAGTTGGGACTGTAAATGAAAATATTATGCATAAATATTTTCAATCTACAGGATGGAATAAAATTGATGGAGAAGTGGGAAGGAATGGAATAGATGGGTTATATGTAAAAAGAAAAAATGGTGTTATTGTAGATGTCACAATTGTAGAAAGCAAATATAACAAAAGTGGTTTGCAACATACAAAAAATGGGCAACAAATGAGCAAACAATGGATTATTAAAAAAATTAAAGATTTGCAAAAGAAATATCCACATAATAAAGATTATCAAGTGATTGAAAAATATGTTCAGAATGATAGTTATAGATCTTTACTTTGGAATTTAAAAATCATAGATAATAACATAATTATATCTTTAAAAAAGGTTCATGATAAAAATAATATGGTTACAACATCAAGTATTATAGGAAGAGAAAAAATGAAAATTAACTACAATGGAAATCAAAAAATTAATATTAATAATCCACACAGTGAATTTCATAAAAAAATTGTTACATGGTATAAGGATGAACTTAGAGTCATATAACAACTAACTAATTTTACTATACTTCCTCAAAAAAAAGAGCATGAGTTTAGGCAAGAGAAAAACCGAAGACTTCAAGAGTATTTTGATAATATTACAGCAAAAGATAAGAGAAATAGAGCTATATTAGAGGCATTAGATGATGGATATAGACAATCATAGGTAGAGCACGATATTTAGATATCTCTTCGGCGATGGTCTCTAAGATTTCTAGAGGTGTGAAGTGAACATGTAGTAGTGAGTTGTCACTTGATGCTAAAAATCCATCTTTTATTGGAGTTTTTCTTAATCATTTAGACTCTTAATCTAGGGTGTCGAAAAACACCATAGATAATATTTAACTTTCCCCCACTTTTTGGATATTTTGCTTTAAAAACTCAATTCTCTTCATTCTCATAGTTTCTCCAATATACTTCTCTTTCCATTTATTTAACTCTTTTTGACTAACACTATTTAACACTATTTAAAGCATTTGAAATTTTCTGTTCAGTTATTTTCCCACATAAAAGAGGGATAATTAGTATAGAATGGTTCATATCATTTTGTGGACTTTTTTCTATCGTATATTTAAACTTACCAAATAAAGATTCAATAATATCGCTACTTATAGGCATAGGATAAGAACTTAACTCTTTTTGAATTTTTAGATGTCTGTCTAACCAATCTCTTAATGATTTAGCTGTTCTTGAACTTCTTGGAAGCTCTTTTAACATTAATTTACAATCATCATAAGTTGATTGCTCTAATCCTCTATTTTTTAATCTCTTCATGATTTCTGATGTAATAGCCGTTGTTTTTGAAAAATTTAAAATAAATGGTTTTAGAGAGCTAAATGATGGAAATGCTTTACGGATTTTCTCTAAAATAGAACCTTTTTTTGCTCGACCTCTTATATTAAAATGTTTCATCATCTTATCTCCCCATTTGCCCAATCTACTGACATTTTGAAAACGAGCCTTATTTCTTAGCTTTGGAGGGGTTAAAAATGCAATATCAGTATTTCTTATTCTCGCTGAACCCTTATTTATAAGTTCCGTAAATTGTTTATAATTTTTTGTTTGTTCAAACTCTTTTTTTAATGATTTTGCGACAACATGACTAATATCCTCTATCAATGAAATAGGCTTTTCTTGGGTCTTGTTATATAGTGTAACTCCCTTATTTAGTGTATAATCCGTATCTTTAATTATAGCAGAAGGATTTCCTGCAATTTTAAAAACCTCCTCTAAATCACGGTAATTCAAAATCAAATTCCCTTTAAGGAAAATAAATCAAAAGCCCCTCAAGCAAATAATTTACGAACTTGTGTTTTGTTTGAAATTTTATTAATATTTAGTAAATTGATAGCCAAACTTCTAAGTAAAGAGGTAACAACAGGAATTTGTTTAGTTCTCATACGATTAAAATCTT
>JAMOOP010000168.1 GCA_027065385.1 Campylobacteraceae bacterium
AGAAAAAACCTTCTATTAATTTTACTGAAAAGGATAGAGTTTTACTTATTAATTCCATTAATAAAAGCTCTCAAAATAATACTTGTATGGGACTTATATTAATTTAATTTTTATCGAATTCAGGTTAGAACATCTAGGAGCAGTTTATCTCTAATATTACAAGCCGAATTAAAATCTGCATTTTCTAAGTGACCACATTCTACACATTTAAAATTCTCTTGCATTTTTCTATTTTTCCGACTAATAAAACCACAACTATTACAAGTCTGGCTTGTGTATTCGGGGTGAACAAACGATATATTTATTTGGTATCTATGAGCAATATTTATAATTCTGTTTTTAATTGATGAGAGATTTAAAAGTTTTATTAATCTACCATTATTTATATCAAACTCCTTTATTTTGGTTTCTATTTGGCTTTTTTAGGATTATATTATTAGCTATTGGTATATTTTTGTTAATTTTTATCGTTAGATTGACTCGATAAGAAAAAACTCTATAATTCTATAGAGTTTTTTCTTGTCGGAGAAGCAATGTTAACTATCTCAATTCCACTCATAACCCCTATCTTACATACAACCTTTTCTACTTTAGTTTTACTATTCTCTCCTGCTACATCTTCACACTGATTTAGTAGAGCTTGAACTATGCTATATTAGTGCATTTTTTGAATACCTATTCACTTTTTAGGTATTATACAATTTTAATCTTTTGGGTGTCTTTGTTGGACATATTTTATATACAAATTCTCTTCTTAATTTATGAAAAGAGCTATCTTTTTCCCAAAACTCTGGATACATAATAGCAATCTCTCTCTCTTTTAACTCTTCAATTCTATCTATATTCTCTTCTAAGTACTCTTGCTTATCCCAAATAAAATCATCACTAAAACTACTTTTTGCAAATTGATGTAACTCCTCATAGTAGTTATTATAACTAAAAAGTTTATCAACTACTCCTATCTCTTTTGCAAATTTTGCTGAAATAGGCAAACAGTTATCTAAAAGCTCTCTAGCCATCTCTTTCCCAACCCTTTTAGGTAAGCTATATGTATGATACTCACTCCCCGTAAGACCTAAAGTTTTATAGTGAGGATTAAAAACAACCCCCTCACAAGCTACCACAAAATCACAAGCTAACCCTAAAAAGACCCCACCAGCCCCTGCATTTTTCGCAAATGAAGCAATAGTTACCACCTCATCAGCAAAAATAATCGACTTTATTAAATCATTCATAGCATTAATATTAGCCCAACCATCTTCACCCTGTTTTTTGCTATCTTCTAGTATATTTAGATGAATTCCATTAGAGAAAAAATCCACTCCACCAACTAAAACCAAAACTTCACACTGCTCTTTTAAGTACTCTACTGCATATTTAAGCCTTATACATTGAGCTGTACTCATAGCCCCATTGTGAAAGTTAAAAGATAGATAAGCTACATTGTCACGATACTCTACACTTGTCTCATAAAAAGTAGAGTAAGATTTATCAAATAGCAAAGGAAGTCTATCCTCCTTTACCCCTTTTATTTTATCTTTTAAAACATAAGTAGCAGGAAGTTTAAATCCTCCAATCTCTTTTAAATGAGTTATCCAGATAGCACCATCAATAGTCCCTAAACATATTGCCCCATCTCTTTTAGCCAATATCTTTTTTGGCTCTCCTTTTAGTCTATCTTCTCTCCAAACCCCAAAAAGATAACACTCAACTCCTAAAATATTATCTCTTACCCCCTCTAAAGAGTCACTAGCATATATCTTTTTAACTATTTTATCTGTAGTATCTTTTTGCCAATTAATAGCTCTCATCTTTTGAGTAAAAGGTTTATGAATGGGGTTTAAAATCTGTGGGATTGATATATTTTTTTCTATATTATAAAAAAGCTCATTTAGTGTAGAGGTAGCTACTCTTACCATCTCTTGCCTATAGATAGAGGCTTTATAACTTTTACGCATTTTAAAACTGCTACTTGCATAAATATCTCCACCATCATAGAGTTCATTTGCCCTTAACCAAACTCCACCCCACTCTTTTTCTTCATTAAAAACAGCATAATCCAAACTATAAGCACCCCTATCACTTCTTGGTGCTGGGTGAAATACAAAGGTTGGATAGTTTTCATATATCTCTTTTGGGATATAGCTTTTTAGGAATGGGCAGAGGATAATTTTTGGATTAAAAGATTTTATCTCTTTTATCATTTGAGTTTTATTTATAGCATAAACTATATCTATTTTATATCCTCTATCTTTTAGGGTTGTGTGGACTGCTTGGGATAGGGAGTTGTGGGTTGTGATTAGGAGGGTTAGGGTCATATTTCTATTGGTTTTAACCATGCAAACTTATTAGAAACTTTTTTATGATGAATATTCCTCCAACTAAAAGTAAAATTTATATTTTCAATTTTATAATTTTTAATAAATTCTGATAAATTTCCATTATGTCCATTTGATGTATCAAAAGTATTATCTCTTCTGTCAGATTTATTAAAATAGGGAGCTTCATCTGTGATCATAAAGAAAAATCCTTTTTCTATACCTTTGTATTCTACTAAATATTTTAATCTTGCAATATCTTTATAAATCTTTTTTCTAGTTTCTGTTTGATTTGAATTACCTTTTATAGATTTCATAGGTGCTTTAAATTCAATAGCATATTCTCTATGATTATGAATAATTAATAAATCTAAATATTTATCAGAAGTATCAATATCTACATATAATTGACATTCAAAATCCATAATTATATCTTTACAATTAAATAATTTCATCAACTCTATAGCATATAAAAAAACTAAAGTTTTTTCAGATGAAAGAGGTATATTTTCTTTTTCAATCTTTTCTTGGAGATTAAACCAAGCTTTTTTTACTTCTTGTATCATATTCAATAAACTTTATCAAATCTCTTTACTCATAGGTTTCAAGAAAATTTCAGGCTCTTTTTTATAATCAGATGGTATTTGACTAATTAGTTCATCAATTCTTTTATTTTTTAATAAAATTGAAAGCCTTTTTAGTAAAACTATCTTATCACTAAAAAGTATCTTTCCTTTTAAATCAAGTAGTGATAATTTTTCTTTTTTGCTCATATTAAACCTTTCTTTTAGATAAATAAAGTTTATCATAATTTCCTAAAATTAACAAATTCTAGGCAACAACTCCCCACTAGGCAAATCCAAAAACCTCTTTGTCCCCCAAGAACTCTTTAGTACAACTCTGCCTTGATACTCCATAGAGACACTACCAATAATCTCTGCACTACTATGAGTTTGCCTCAAAATATCTAAAGCCCTAACATTATCACTTTTAGGAATTGCTAAAATAAAAGTTCCCTCATTAGCTAAATCCATAGCCTCAAATCCGAGCATTTCACAAACTCCTCTTACACTCTCTTGCACAGGAATTTTTTCTTCCTCAACTTCTATACAGACACTAGAAGCCTTAGTCCACTCATTTAAAACTGCACTAACTCCACCTCTTGTGGCATCACGCATAGCAACTATTTCTATACCACCATCTATTAAAGCTTTTACTTGTGGATATAGTGAAGCACAATCTGTTTTTAGGTTACTATCTAACTCAATACCCTCTCTAGCTGAAAATATTGTTGCTCCATGTGAACCAATATTACGACTAACTAAAATAGACATTCCTTTCTTTAAATTACTAGCACTAATTCCACTATACTCTATCTCTCCAATACCTGTAGTATTTATAAAAAGCTTATCAACAGCACCTTTGGGAACTACTTTTGTATCTCCACTAACAACTATAGCCCCATTAATTTTAAGCTCACTCTTCATACTTCTTACAATCTTTTCTAACTCTCTAATAGAGAAGCCCTCTTCTATAATTACGCTACAGGTTAAATATTTCGGTTTTGCTCCCATCATAGCTAAATCATTACATGTTCCACAAATAGAGAGTTTCCCAATATCTCCACCACTGAAAAAGAGAGGAGTTACTGTAAAACTATCGGTCGAAAAGGCTAATTTCCCATCTTCTATAACTGCACTATCTTCACTTTTTTTTAAAATATCATTTTTAAAATATTTATAAAATATTTTAGATATTAATTCACTGTTCTCTTGCCCACCGTTTCCATGAGCTAGGGTTATATTTTTATTCATATATTAATGTTCTCCACTTAAATGTAATCCAACTACACCTATAATAATTAAGGCTATGCTTATAATTTTAGTAATAGTTATAGACTCTTTAAAGAGATAAAAACCAACTATAGTAATTAGGGCTGTTCCAACTCCTGACCAGATTGCATAAGCACTACTTACATCAAATTTTTTAAGAGCAAAAGTTAACGCTATAAGAGATAGAATATAAAAAATAAACATAAGAACAGAAGGTATAGTTTTAGTAAACCCATCTGATAGTTTCATAGAGGTTGTTCCAATTACCTCAAATGTTATTGCTAAAATTAAATAGAACCAATATATCACTTTCTCTATCCTTATCTATAATAAATTCCCATATTTATAATAAGCACTACATGCCCCCTCGCTACTTACCATACAACTTCCAATAGGGTTTGTAGGCTTACACGCTGTTCCAAAAATAGTACACTCTGTAGGTTTTGCCATACCTCTTAATATATCACCACAAATACATAACTTGTGGTCTTCAATCTCTGCTTTTGGTAAGATATTGGCATATACTACTTCTGCATTATATCTACTATACTCATCTTTTAACTTTAAACCACTATCAGCTACATTTCCAAGCCCTCTCCATCTAAATAGGCTCACTTTCTCAAAATATCTATCTATTACTTTTTGAGCGTTTAAATTTCCATTATAGTTTACAACTCTTCTATATTGAATTTCAAGCTCACAACGATTTTCTAAAAACTGTTTAACTATCATACTAATTCCTTGCATAACATCAACAGGTTCAAATCCACTAACTACTACAGGACGACCATATTTTTCTGGGAACTCCTTATATATTTTACTTCCAGCAATTACACTTACATGACTAGGTCCTAAAAAAGCATCAATTCTATTATTATAACTATCAATATGAATATCTCTACTATTAATTAACTCTTTCATAACTTCAGGCACTGTTACATGATTAATATGAAATAGAATATTGGAGATATTTTGTTTCATTACTTGGTCTAATAAAACAGCAGTCATTGGAGTAGTAGTTTCAAATCCTATAGCAAAGAAAACAATTTTTTTAGTTGGGTTCTCTTTTGCTATTTTAATACACTCCATAGGAGAGTAAACAAATCTAACATCAGCCCCTTTACTTCTTGCATTTTGTAAACTCCCCTTACTACCTGGTACTTTTATCATATCACCCAAAGTCACCAAAATAACATCACTCTGCATAGCTAAAATAAAAGCGTGGTCAATTCTCTCTTTTGGCATAATACATACAGGACAACCCGGCCCATGAATAAAGTTTATATTTGAAGGAACTAATTGAGGTAAACCAAATTTCATAATAGTGTGTGTATGTCCTCCACACACCTCCATAATATTTATATCTCTATTTAACTTTTTAGCATCTTTGGCTATAATTTTAGCATAAGCCTTAATGGTTTCTCCATCACGGAAATTATCATATAAATTATTTAATTGTAACTTTTTCATCTATTTGCACAATTATCATCTTCTAAAATTGCTTGTCGCCGTTCCTCTTCATCCATAGCTTCAAGTATCTCTTTATAGGTTTCAATAGATGATAATGCCTCTTTTTCATCTATCTTTTCCATTACAAAACCGATATGAAGTAGTACAAAATCACCTATCTTTACACCATCTTCTCCCATCATTAAAAGACTTGCATCTCTTTTAACACCCATAGTATCAACTGTACATACTGTTTTATCTTCTGAAATTTTAACTACTTTACTAGGAATTGATAAACACATTAACGCATTTTCCTTTTAAATTCAATCCAATCTGCTACTGCTTTAATAGAGTCAATATCATTAATATTTATCTCTAAAATATCAACATTTGGTTTTATTCTTCTTGCCTCTTTTTTTTCAGCTTCAATATCATATTTAAAATATGGTAAAAGGTCTGTTTTTGTTATTAAAACTAAATCAGCATGTCTAAACATTACAGGATATTTTGCTATTTTATCTTGACCTTCAGGAACAGAAACTAAAACAATATTTAAATGAGTTCCTACATCATAACTTGCAGGACAAACTAAATTTCCTACATTTTCTACAAAACATACATCAATATTATCTAAAGATAGATGATGTAATCCTTTATGCACCATAAAAGCATCTAAATGACAAGCAGAGCCTGTTTGTATTTGAACTGCAGGAATATTTTTTGCTTTTAATCTATCTGCATCTTTATTAGTCTCTAAATCACCTTCAACTACGCAAAATTTAAAATCGGCAACTTCAGCTAAATACTCCAAAAGCGTTGTTTTCCCACTTCCAGGGCTACTCATTAAATTAATTCCTAATATTTTTTTAGAATTAAAATGAGTTCTATTATGTTCTGCTTCATGGTTATTTTTATCTAAAATTTTTTTTATTACAGAAACTGTTTTTTTATCATTTAATTGAGGATTATCATGTAGATGTTCATGTTTATGTTCATCTTCTTCTAAATGACCATGTGAATGTTCTACTTCTTTTCCTCTTACGCTACAACCACACTCAATACACATTAAGTCTCTCCTTATTTATGTTGAAAGAATATTCATTCCTACTATTAATGATATTATACCTGCTAATGCAAAAGTTCTTCTTACATTTTTCAAATTATTTAAAAATTTTTCATTTATATATAAAATCAATAGTCCAAATGAAATAAAAATTAAAATAACTCCTGCTGTAAATGCTCCAACCATGCTAAAATTAACAGCACCACCTTGCACTGCACCAAGTGTTATAAGCATTCCTCTAACCCCTCCAATTCCCATTAAAAGTCCCATTGTAAAAGAAGAAGATTTATCTATATTTTCATGATGAGAGTGTATATTTCCAAACCATATATGTATATGCTCTTTCCCATTATGTTTATGTGTTTTAAGATGAATTCTATTGGTTGCTACCATAAAGAGCAGATATATTCCCATACCCATAATAACTGTTGCCGAAATAATATCTCCATAAGATAAAATTTCTGGAGAGATTTCAATATTTTCTAAAATTTTAGCAAATATAAAGAGGCTTAATCCATGACCAATAGCAAAAAGCACTGTAATAAGAAGTGTTTTCTTTTTATCTTTTCCTATTGAAAAATCAGCAATAGCTGTTAAATGGTCTGGACCAAATGCGTGTAAAACCCCATACCAAAAAATAATTAATAACGACAATTCCATAAAATCTCTCCTTTAATTATGAATGAATATTCATTTTTATTATATAATAGCAAATTATTATTAAAATGGAATTAAATAAAATTAATAATTTAACTTTTTTTTATGGAAAGTGTAGAAACTACTTGTCCTAAAGAAATTCCTCCATCATTTGGAGGAATTTGATTATTAATGATTGCTGTTGGGATTTTATCTAAAATAAGTTCTAAAAGTACTCTATTTTGAAATACTCCCCCACTTAGAACTAATGGTAAATTATGCTCTTTATATATAGTAAATATAATTTCAACTAAAGTATTAAAAAATTTAGAAATTGCTACTACTTTATTTTTCTCTTGAACTATATTTTCTATTATTGGCGAAATATCTATTTGATTATCTATAAAATTAAAAGAATAAAACTCTTTAATATCTTTATTATAATACTCCTCCATTCTTATACCACTCTCCCCCTCAAAACTCATAACTTGACAAATATCAGTTAGAGATGCTATAGCATCAAATAATCTCCCCATTGATGAAGTTAAAGGGGAGTTTAAACCCTTTTTCCACATTAAATATTGGGTTTTTAGCTCTTTTAATGTAAATGCTTTAATAGTAGGGTTATCTAAATTTAAAGCATTTTCTCCATATATATCAAAAAGCAGACTTAAAGCCACTCTTTTTGGCTCTTTAATAGCTTTTGCTCCACCTAAAAGTTTAAAATATTTAATATAAGCTACTCTTTTATACCCTTTATAATTACAAATTAAAAACTCTCCACCCCAAAGTTTACCATTATCTCCATAACCTGTTCCATCAAAAGCTACTCCTAAAACCTTTTTAGTTAAACCCTTTTCTGCCATAACTCCCAAAATATGTGCATAATGGTGTTGAATTTCTTTTCCTTCTATATCTAAACTTTTTGCATATTTGCTACTTTCATAATTTGGGTGTCTATCATAAACTACTATTTCAGGCTTAAAACGATAAATTCTTTTTAGATTTTCAATATTATCTTTAAAATACTCTATTGATTTAATTCCATCTAAATCTCCAATATGTGGTGATAAAATTACTTTATTATCAAATCCTATAGCTATAGTATTTTTTTGATTTGCTCCAACTGCTAAAACCTTTTTATCTAATTTATATGGTAATTCAATAGATATAGGAGTATATCCCCTAGCTCTTCTAATAAATATAGTTTGATTTCTAATAACCATAACTACACTATCATCACACCCATTAACTATATCTCTATTATTATCAACTAAATAATCATATATATTAGATAATTTTTTTATATCATCTGTAGTTGTAGCTATCGGTTCATCTGTAATATTTGCACTTGTAGCAACTAATGGAGAGTTTAATTCTTTTAAAATTAAAAGATGTAAAGGGGTATATGGTAAAAATATACCAAGTTTTGAGATATTTGGTGCAATATCTTTATCTATTTTTTTTGCTTTTAATAAAACTATAGGCTTCTCTTTAGAGATTAATAGCTCTTTTTCTTTTTGATTAATATAAACTAACTCTTTTGCCATTTCTATATCTTTAACCATTATAGCAAATGGTTTTGCAGGGCGTTTTTTTCTATCTCTTAGTTTTTGAATAGCTTTTTTATTATTTGCATCACAAACTAAATGATACCCTCCTACACCTTTAATAGCTAAAATATGTCCCTCTTTAATGAGTGTAACAACATTATCAATCAATTTTTCATTATTTATTATTAGTTTTTTATTTTTATCCCAAAGGGATAAATTCGCCCCACAATCCCAACATCCTATAGGTTGTGCATGGTATCTTCTATTTAATGGATTATTATACTCTGCCTCACAAGCTTTACACATTTTAAATTTTTTCATAGATGTTTTAGCTCTATCATAAGGTAAATCATAAATAATAGAGTATCTAACACCACAATTAGTACAAGTAATAAATGGATAACCATAACGACGATTATTTAGGTTGAATAACTCTTTTTCACACTCTTTACAAATACTAATATCAGGTGGTATATTAGATTTTATATCTCCCATATTTTTAGTATCTATAATTTTAAAATCTTTAAACTCTATATAATTAATATTTTCTATTTCTATAGAATTAATTTTAGCTAAAGAGGGAAGATTTTTTTCTATAGAAAATATAAAATCTTTAATATTAGTCAAATTAATTAAAATCTCCACACCATTAGAGTTATTGCTTATTGTCCCTTTTAAATTATATTTTTTTGCCAAAGTATATATAAATGGACGAAAACCTACACCTTGAACTGTGCCTTTTATTGTTAATTTAAATGTTTCAGACATTACTCTCTTCTATTTTTTAGATAATTTTTGAGGATTTTAGCTTTTAAAACTTAAAAGAAACAACTTCTTATATAATAATTATGATAAAATACATTAATTAAATAAATAAGGAATATAGTGAAAATAGCTGAAAAAAAAGCACTGAAAAGAGAAGCGATAATACAAGTATCGTTAGAACTTTTTTCTACAAATGGTTTTCATAAAACAACTATACCTGATATAGCAAAGAAATTAAAAATGAGTGTAGGTAATTTGTATAACTACTTTGCGTCTAAAGATGTATTGGCAAAAGAGATTATTAAATATACATCAAATGTATTAGCAGATGAGATAGAAAAGGTAAATAAAAAAGATATATCAACAAAAGATAAAATAAAAGATATTGTAACCCTATATTTTCAAATGGCAAAAAAAAGACCTGAAATGATAGAATACTTTTTAAGAGTTTATCTATCTCATAGAGAGGTATTTAATAATGGTTGTGAGGGTATGTTATGTATCTCTAGGTTTATTACTGAAATTATGGTATTTTTTAATAATGGAGTAGCATCAGGTGAATTAAAAAATCAAGACTTTTTTTCTGCATTTGGACTATTTATGGGATATTTAGGTGGAATGGTATTTTTAAAAGGTGAAAGTGTTTTACCAAAAGATATAGAAGAGTATATTGATGATATATCTATTAATATTTTTAATGCACTAAAAGCTTAAAAGATGAAAAAATTACCTAAACTACTTTGGTTACAATCAATTAGTTGTAATGGTAATGCTCACTCTTTTTTTAATCACCCAGAATTTTTTTTAATTATGTCTTATTTTGAGCTTATTTATCACCCTCTTTTAGATACAAAATATAATTTTACAGATATAGCAGAAAAAAAATTAGATTGTGATATTTTAATATTAGAAGGCTCTTTTAAAAAAGATTTAACTAAATATGGAATAAATATTTATAACCTTATTCAAGATTATGCCAATAGAGCAAGATGGATTATTACAGTAGGAACATGTGCCACTTTTGGAGGAGTTTTTAAAGAGAATGAACCTGAAAATATATCAGGTTTCTGTTTTAATAAAGATGAAAAAAAATTAGAATATCAAAAATATGCTCATAAACTAATATCTATATCAGGCTGTCCAATACACCCTAAATGGCTCTCTTATGTTTTATTAATGTTAAGTAAAAATAAAAAAATTCCTATAGATGAATTTCATAGACCTCAAGAACTTTATGGAATTACTGTTCATACAGGTTGTAGTAGAAGTGAATATTTTGAGTGGAAAATAGATACTAAAGGGTGGGGATTAAAAGAGGGTTGTCTATTTTATGAAAATGGTTGTCAAGCTCCATTTACAAGAGGAAGCTGTAATAGAATATTATGGAATGATATAAGTTCTAAAACTATAGCAGGAACACCATGTTTTGGGTGTACAGAGCCAGAATTTCCAAAATCTTTTCTCTTCCAAACCAAAACAAATATGGGAATACCTGCAAAAATGCCTTTAGGAATTCCTATGAGAGCATATTTAACAGCTACAGGAATAGCAAAAAGCTTTACAATAAAGAGATTGGAACAGAAGATAATAGATTATGATAGTCAAAAAAATAATTGAAAAAATAGAGGGTGAAACAGAATTAGATTTTACTTTTAGAAATAAAAGAATAGAAGATATTAAAATTAATTATGGTTTTTCTCGTGGCATTGAAAATATATTAATTAATAAATCGGCTATGGACGCATTAGTAATAACTCCTAGAGTTTGTGGTATATGTAATCATGCCCATTTAATTGCATCAGTTAAAGCATTAGAAAATGGTTATTTAAAAGCAGGAATTGAAGCAAGATTAACAGAAAAAGCAAAAGATATTAGAGAATTTACTTTAACTTGTGAATTGATACAAAATCATATTAAATGGTTATATCTTACAATTATACCACAATTGGAAAAAATAACTTTAACTAAAACCAATGAAAATCATGCACTTAAGGCTTCATATTTAGCTAGTACAATTACAAAGGCTTTAGCAATATTTGCAGGACAATGGCCCCACTCATCTTATGCTATTCCATTTGGAGTAACTTGTGACCCAACCTATGTTGATATTATACAAGCAGAAAATATTATTGATGAAACTATAAAGTTTTTTGAACAAATAGTTATAGGAATGAAACTTGATAAAATTTTAGAAATAAGCTCTGTAGTTGAACTACCCAAAATAGGTGGAGATTTTGGTAGAGTTATACAACTTCTTATATCTAACAATATGACAGATATAGGAAAAAGTCATAGTAGATTTATTGTTTTTGGAGACTCTTCACTTTTTAAAAAAGGAAAATCTATACCTACTCAAATTTCAAATGTAGATATTCGTTTTATTAAAGAACATTCACATTTAAATACAGTAGCAAAGGATATTGTCTATAAGAACAAACATTATGAGGTGGGTTCATTAGCTAGAGGTATGATAAATAAACAACCAATTATTAAAAATCTACATAAAAGATATAAAGATTCCTTTTTAACTAGAATATTTGCAAGAGTTTATGAGATAGGAATTCTTTTAAACCATAGTAAAAAGCTTTTATCAAATTTAGATATTAATCAACCCTCATGTTCATTTAATTCTAATATTAAAATAGATAATTTTAATGGAGTAGGGATAGTAGAGGCAGCTCGTGGTTCACTAATTCATAAAACTAAAGTAGAAAATGGTTTAATAAAAGAGTATAAAATTATTGTTCCAACCCAATGGAATTTATCTCAAGGAGATAAAAATGAACAAGGTGTTGCTATTAAGGCAATGATAGGTTTAAAAGATATAGAAAAAGCTACATTTGTTTTTCGTAGTTTTGATGTTTGCTCTGTTTGCATAATAAAATAATTATTTTAGATTATAATTATGATTATTCGAATGAATATTCAGTTGTTTTGTGATACAATTTAAGTTAAAATTTAAATTAGGAGTGTCATTATGAAACTAAAAAAAATATTCTTTTTTGTTCCATTAGCAACAACTATGCTTTTTTCTCAACAAACAGGCGAAGAGGTATTTAAACAAAATTGTGCAAAGTGTCATGCTACTGTATTAGGAATAACAAATGATGGAGGGTATGATAATAGTTATGTTACTCCTGCACCTTATGTTGATGAATTGATAGAAAAATTGAAAAAAGAGACAAAAACAAAAGAGAAATTTTCAGCTTTTATTAAAGAGTATATAGAAAATCCAAATAAAAGAAAAACTCTTTATGGAAATAAAGGAATTAAAAAATTTGGACTTATGCCATCTCTTAAAGGTGCTATAAGTGATGAGGAGAAAGATTTATTAATTGAATATCTATATAATAAAATTGAAAATGAAAAAAAACTTATAAATGCAAAAAAACCTAAAAAAGTCGAAAAGGTTGACCCAAGAGAGAAACTTTTTACTAAAAATTGTGCAAAATGCCACGCTACTGTATTAGGAATAACAAATGATGGAGGATATGACAATAGTTATGTTACTCCTGCCCCTTATGTTGATGATTTAATAGCAAAATTAAAAGAAGAAACAAAAACGAAAGAGAAATTTTCAGCCTTTATTAAAGAGTATATACAAAACCCAAATAAAAGAAAATCTCTTTATGGTAAGAGAGCCATTAAAAAATTTGGTCTTATGCCGTCTTTAAAAGGTGCATTAACAGAAGATGAAATTGCACAATTATCTAATTATTTATATGAAAAATATGCAAATAATTAATATATTATTAATACTGCCTTTTAGGTAGTATTAATAAAGATGAACGAATATTCATTTTTATTAATTACTACCTTATAAAAAAATTGATAATATTCTTAATATAAATGTTTTTTATTTTATAGATAATAAGAGATTATTTTTTTGTTATAAAAATGAATGAATATTCATTTTATAGTTTCTTTTGTTTGTGGTGGAGTTATAACTCTTAAAAGTTAGAAAGGAGAAGAGATGTTTAAATTAGGAATAAAAATTATTGCGTTATCATCAATTGCTACAATGGTTACACTATTGTCTGCGTCAGAAAAATTTGATGCTAAAGTTGAATATTTAAAGTTACAAAAAAAAGTAGAAAGATTACAAAAAAAGCTTACTGAGGTTAAAGCACATGATGCTAAAGATAATATTAAATGGAGTGTTGATTTTCGAACCTCGCTAGATAATATTGAATATGATATGGCAGATGGCTCAAAAAGAGAAAATAGTGATTTATACTCAAATAGACTTTGGTTAAATATGGCATATACTCCTATTAAAAACTTAATATTCAAAGGACAACTCTCTTACAATAAAGCCTTTGGTGCAAATATGCCTGATAATGGTGGTAGCACTTTTCAAAGAGGTTTTTCATCAGGATTTGATACTTTTGATTGGGTAATTAATGAAGATTTGACAAATAATAATATTAAATTAAGACAAGCCTATTGGCTATATTTAGGGGATAATTTTTTAAATACAGGTTTAGAGTGGACAGCTAGTATAGGAAGAAGACCATCAACCACAGGTTTTTTATCTAATTTAAGAGAAGATGATATAGCACAATCTCCTCTAGGACATCTTATTGATTTAGAATTTGATGGAGCAAGTTCTAAAATTAAGCTTGAAAAATTAACAGGCATTAGTGGTATGTCATTTAAACTATGTTTAGGTCAAGGCTCAACCAATGCAGTAGCTAAATTTGATGGAAAAGGTGACTCTGCCTCTTATGCTGGTGCTTCTGATGTATTAGATGATATAAGACTTGGAGGATTTATCTTTACACCTTATGATGATGGTCAATATAAAATAGAGACTACAGCATATAAAGCTTTTAATGTACCAGGGTTTGCACAAGATTTTCAAAACGACCCAACAGGACAAACAATGAAATTTATAACTACAGGTGATATGCTAGGTGCAGGTATCTCATTTTTAATAGATGGAGTTAATGAAGATATAGATTTTCTAAGCGATACTAAACTATTTGCCTCTTTTGCTTGGAGTAAATCTCTTCCAGATAGTGATACTCAAATTATGGGAATGATGTCTCCAAACGGTGCAGTAGGTGCAGGTGTAGGAGAGGAGCAAACTGGTACATCTTATTGGATTGGAACACAAATGCCAGTAGAACCACTAAATGGTAAATTTGGAATAGAATATAATCATGGTAGTAAATATTGGAGACCATTTACCTATGGAGAGGATACTATGATTGGTTCTAAATTAGCAACTAGAGGTGATGCTATTGAACTATATTATACTCAACCAATTACTAAAGGGTTATCTGCTCAAATTAGATATACAAAAATTAAATATGACTATACAGGTTCACAAGGTTTCTTTGGTGCAGGTGGAACACCAATTAAAATAGCTGATTTAAAAGCAGGAGCAAAAGCAGGTGATGTAATGTCTCAATCTATGTTATCTAATACTATAGAAGAGTCTCAAGATATTCGAGCTTATATTAGATATAGATTTTAAGGGATAAAATATGAAAATAGAGGTATCAAGAAGAAAATTTCTTCAAGGCAGTATTGCTTTAACTATTGTAGGGGGTACATCTCTTAGTAGTATTAATCTTTTAGCTAAAGATAGTAAAAAAAGTGATACTACTACAATTAAAGAAGTTCCTACTTTATGTGAAATGTGTGTAAATAAGTGTGCAGGAGTTGCAAAAGTAGAAAATGGAATAGTTAAAAAGCTTGACCCAAATCCATATTTTCCAAAATCAAGAAATATGTTATGTCCAAGAGGTGTAGCAGGAGTTCATGCTCTATATGACCCTGATAGACTAAAATCTCCTCTTCTTAGAGTTGGAAAAAGAGGAGATGGAAAATTTAAAAAAGTTACATGGGACGAGGCTTATGAGGCTATTTTAAATGGAACAAAAGAGTTTAAAGGACTTAAAGAGATATTAGAAGAAGAGAAAGATAACCGTTCAACTATTGGATATTGTGCAGGTGAGGGAATGGCAGAGCATACTTTTAAAAGTTTTATGTCCAATAAAATTGGTTCATCAAATTTTGTAAATCACGCCTCTATATGTTTACAAACAACAGTTTCTGCTCATGCCTTAACTATTGGAGCTTATGGACAAGCCGATTTAGAAAATGCAAATTATATAATAATGTCAGGTGCTAATAGAGCCGAAGCGATTGTTACTCCTGATACAATGGATATATTTAAACGAACAAGGGGAAGAGGTGCAACTTTAATTGTAGTTGACCCACGATATACAAATACAGCTGTATTAGCAGATGAGTGGTTAGGAATAAAAGTTGGTACAGATTTAGCTTTTGTATTGGCATTAACTTATATTGCAATTAAAGAGGGACTTTATAATAAAAAATTTGTAGAACAGAATGTTAATGGTTTTAAGGAGTATAAAGAACATATTATTTCAAATAACTATACTCCAGAGTGGGCAGAAAAAATTACAGGAATAAAAGCCAATAAAATAGTAAAAATTGCTAGGGATTTTATGGCATCAGCTCCTAGAGCTATATATTATCAAGGAAGAAGAACAGCTTGGAGTTTTCAAGATTTTCAATTTAGAAGAGCTACAGCAATTTTTACAGCATTAGGGGGTGGAATAGATACAAAAGGTGGTATTGTTTTTGGAAAAAAACTACCTCTAATATCTCATAATATAAATGCTCCAATGTATGCTAATGCTAAAGGAAGAATAGATAAAGATGTAGCTTCGATTATTGGTGGAAATGGAAGTTGGATAGGTTGGAGAAACAAAATAATAGAAAATAAATCACCTTATCCAATTAGAGCTATGTTTACATATAAACAAAATCCTATGTTAAGTGTTCCAAATGTGGCTAAAACAAAAAAACTCTTTGAAAAAATGGATTTAGTTGTAACTATAGATACTATGCCAAGTGATACTGTTATTATGAGTGATGTTATTTTGCCTGAATGTACTTATTTAGAGAGAGAAGACCCAATTAAAAGTTTTGGTGGAGTTGAACCCTCAATAGCACTTAGACAAAAAGTAATAGAGCCTCTATATAATAGTAAACCTATATTTGAAATATTAAAAGGGTTATCAAAAAAAATCTCTCGCCCTCTATGGCAAATAACTAAAAAATATGATGAAGATGTTCAAGATGAAATAAAAGATAGAGGCGACATAGAGGTTTATAATGAAGATGGATTTGATTTAACTGACCTATTTAAAGTTTCTCAAGAGGAGTTAAACAGAGAACTATTTACTAAAAAATATGGCGAAAAAGCATATAAAACCCTTAAAGCTAAAGGTGTCTATTATCCAAATATGGAAAAGTATTTTAAAAAAATTGGTGAAAATAGATATAGATATTATCCTGAAAATAAAAAATATTATAGTGTTTTAAAAGAAAATCTAAACTCTGAAATTTATAGTGGTGATTGTATTGATAAAAAAGAATTAGCCTCAATACAAGGTAAGGTAAAAACTCAATCAGGAAAAATAGAGTGTAACTTAACCTTTTTAACCCAAAAAGGCACAGATGGTATGCCAACTTGGCAGGATAAATTATATAAAGAGACTCCAAAAGGGGAGTTTAAATTTATTACAGGACGACATGCACAATTTACCCAAAATTCAACAGCCAATAATGCAATGTTATTAGATTTAGTTAGAGAAAACTATATTTGGATAAATAAAAATCAAGCAGATAAATTAGGAATTAATTATGGTGATTTAGTGGAAGTTAAAAGTTCAATAGGAGAGGTAAAAATAAAAGCCTATCCAACCAATAAAATTATTGAAAATGTAGTTTTTTATGTGCATGGATTTGGAGCAAATAGTGATGGATTAACTCTAGGTTATAGAAATGGAGCTAGTGACAATATAATTATTAAAGATAATATTGAAACTGTTTTTGGTAGTGCTGTAATGCACGAAACTAGCGTAAAGATAAGAAAGGTCTAATTATGAATTTCGCGATGGCATTAGATTATCAAAATTGTATTAATTGTAAAGCGTGTGAAGTTGCATGTAAAGAAGAAAATGGTGTGCAACTTGGAGCTGATAAACAGAGAATTTGGGTTGGACAAACTGAACACTCTATTTTTGGAAATCCATTTGTAAACTACTATCCATCTCAATGTAACCATTGTCAAGATGCTCCTTGTGTAGATGTATGTCCGACAGGTGCTAGTTATTTTGCAGATGGTGGAATAGTTATGGCTGATAAAGATAAGTGCATTTTATGTAAAGGGTGTATGGAAGCATGTCCTTATGATGCTAGATTTGTAGATGATAAATATGTTGCTATTGATAAATGTACTTTTTGTTATGATACAAGAATTTCAAAAGGAAAAACAACAACAGCATGTCAAGCTACTTGTCCTACAAAAGTAAGACTATTTGGAGATTTAGATAATGAAAATAGTGAATTGGTACAACTCTTAAAAAGAAGAAGGTTTTTTGTACTTAAAGAGAGTGAAGGAACTGTGCCTAAATTATTATATCTATTTCCCGAAAATAATCCTCAATTTGCAGAAAACTCCATAGCACATAATACAACTATATATACATGGGAAAGTTTTAAACCAATTATAAAAAAAGCTAAAAATAAAAGGAGTTCACAATGGATAAAAATATAATAGCAGGAGTTGAGATAAATAGAGTTTCAATAAAAGAGTTACTATTTAATAAAACTATGCTTTTAGCATATATTTTTTTATTTTTTGGATTTTGGGGAATTTATGAAGTTTTTAATGAGAGATATTTTTTACTTACAGCAAATGCACATGATGCAGGTTTAAATATAGGTTCTTATCAAGTAGCTCAAGCAATGAAAGAGGCAATTTTTGGCTCAGGAGGAGAAGTTTATAGAGAGCAACCTTGGACACTCTATATTGTAAACTATATGTATATGATTTATAGTGGAAGTGCTATTATTTTTTTTGTGGCACTTGCTGAACTTTTTGATATAGAGGTTATTAAAAAAACAGCATCTGGATTTATGACTTTAGGTTTAGTAATGGTTTTTGCAGGGCTTTTTACAATAGCTGTTGATTTAAATATATTTCATATTCATTGGATGTTTTTAACTCCAAATTGGGGGGCTGGAATGTGGCTTATGTTACCCCTTTATGCTATATATATACCTTTTGTTCTATTTGAAATATATCTAATAATTACAAAAAATAGAGAGTGGGCAAAAAAAATAGCCATTCCTATTTTATTATTAAGTATAATTATAGATTTAATAGAGTTTTATATACAAGCAAAACTATTTGATATGAATACAGCAAGACATCTATGGACAACTTATCCAATATTAATGTTATATTTTATTATATCTGCATCTGTTTCTGCCATTGCAATTATGATTATATATTCATTTATAGAGTATAAAAATAGTTTAAAAAATGAATTTAATAAACTAATTAACCTATTAAGAGTTACTACTCTATATATGATAGCTCTACTTGGGGCCTATGAAGCAATAGCTTATCTTTTTATTGATAAAAATTGGGGTGCTATTATTCTATTTGGAGAATTTAAATTTTATTTTTATATATATCTAGCTTTAGCCATTGGTATTCCATTTGTTTTAGGATTTAAAAAAAATATTAATAAAATATGGATTATTTGGGGTTCTATATCAGCTATTATAGGTACATATTTAGGCAGATATGTATTTGTCTATGGAGGAAATGCCTACCCTATGAGTAATAGATTTGGTACAGGATTTGAAAAATATGGAGAGTATGAAACCATTAAAGAGTTTATTTTTTATAATCCACATATTGCAGAAATATTTGTTGTTATTGGCTCTTTTGGAGTAATTTTAGCACTATATAAAATCTTTGATAAACTATTTTCTATATCAAAAATAATTTATCATTGATAAAAAACAATACTGTTTTATAATATAAAAAAGCAGTATATAACTAATTATATTTTAAATTAATTTTTTTTTATTAAAAAAATGTTTCCAAAGTTTCAATTTTACATATAAGATATACATTGAATGAATATTCATACTAAATTAAGTTTATTTTTTTTAAAATGGTAAATGAACATTAATTTAAAAGGAGAAGTAGATGAGCATTAATAATATGGATACTTCTTATGACTCTTTGTATGAGTCATTTAAGAAGCGAATTGGGCAATTAAAAAAGTTACCAAAGATAGATGAACATAATTCTATAGATAGTGTAATTGAAGAAAATGGATTTTCTCGAAGAGACTTTATGAAATGGGCGGGTATGATTACAGCTATGTTAGCACTTCCTGCAAAATTTACACCACTTGTAGCAGATGCTGTTAAAGTAGCTGATAGATTACCTATTGTTTGGTTACATATGGCAGAGTGTACAGGGTGTAGTGAGTCTTTACTTAGAAGTGCAGAACCAACTATTGATAGTTTAATTTTTGATTATATCTCTTTAGAGTATCATGAAACTCTTATGGCCGCAGCAGGGTGGCAAGCCGAAGAGAATTTAGAAGGGGCTATTGAAAAATATAAAGGTAGATATATCTTAATGGTTGAAGGTGGAATTCCTACAGGTAATGCAGGTTCATATTTAACTATTGGTGGTCATGGAAAAAAAGGGAAAGATATAGCTTATGAGGCCTCTGAACATGCTGCAGCTATTTTTGCTATTGGTACATGCTCATCTTTTGGTGGTGTTCAAGCTGCAGTTCCTAATCCTACAGGAGCAGTTGGACTTAGTGAGATAACAGATAAAACAGTTATTAATGTACCAGGGTGTCCACCTAGTGAAAAGAATATCGTAGGAACTCTTCTTCATTATATTCTTTATGGAACACTTCCTGCACTAGATGCGTATAATAGACCCAAATGGGCTTATAGACTTAGAATTCATGATTTATGTGAAAGAAGAGGTCACTTTGATGCAGGTGAGTTTGTGGAACAATTTGGTGATGAAGGTGCAAAAGATGGATACTGTCTTTATAAAGTAGGTTGTAAAGGACCTTATACTTTCAATAACTGTTCAAAAAATAAATTTAATCAAGGTACATCTTGGCCTGTACAGGTAGGATTTGGTTGTATGGGTTGTAGTGAACCTGATTTTTGGGATACTATGGGTGTTGTAGGTGAGCCACTATCAGATAAACTTTATAATAGTGTATTTGGTGGAATGGGTGCTGATGCAACAGCTGATAAAATTGGAATGACACTCTTAAGTGTAACAGCTGTAGGTATTGCAGCACATGCAGCTATATCAACTATTAAAAAACCAAAAGAGTAGAGAGGAGGATAGAAAATGAATGAAAACAATACAACAACAGAAGTAAAAAAAGAGGTAGAGATTAAAAAATCAGATTTACCATCAGGACCAAAAAGAGTAGTCGTTGACCCAATCACTAGAATTGAAGGACACTTAAGAGCAGAAGTAATAGTTGGAGATGATGGTATAGTACAAGATGCATTTGTATCATCTACCTTATGGAGAGGTTTAGAAGTTATTGCAAAAGGTAGAGATCCTAGAAATGTTCCTCTTTTAATGCAAAGAATTTGTGGTGTTTGTACATATTCTCACTATCTCAAAAGTACAATAGCTGTAGAAGATGCTTTAGGAATTAAAATTCCATTAAATGCAGAATTAGTTAGAACACTTATGAATGCAGCACTATTTATGCACGACCATGTGGTTCATTTTTACCATCTTCATGGTGTTGATTGGGTGGATATTGTTTCTGCTCTTAGTGCAGATGAGAAGAAAGCTAGTGAATTAGCATTTAAATATACAAATAATCCTATTGGAACAGGTGTTAATGACCTTAAAAAAGTAAAAGAGACTGTAGCTAAATTTGCAAAACATCCACAAGGACTTGGACCTTTTGCTAATGCTTATTGGGGACATGGAACTTATAAATTTACACCTGAACAGAACTTAATTGCTTTAGCTCACTACTTAAAAGCTCTGGAGATGCAGAGAATCGCAGCCCAACTCTTGGCAATTTTTGGTGGAAAGCAACCTCACCCACAATCGTTAGTTGTTGGTGGTGTTAGTTGTGTAATGGATATTTTAGACCCTTCACGAATGGGTGAATATTTAACAAAATATAAAAAAATGGCAAATTTTGTTAAAAACGCTTATATTGCTGATATTAAAATGGCTGCAGAGATGTTTAAAACTGAAATATCAGTTGTTAAACCTGTTGGTGTTAAAAACTTTATGGCATTTAGAGATTTTATGGTTGGACGAGACCAATATCTATTTGATAGTGGATATATTGAAAATGCTGATTTAACTAAAGTATTTGATATTAATGAGGATTTAATTACTGAAGAGGCAACACACTCTTGGTATGCAGATAATGAACCACTTCACCCTTATGATGGTAAAACAAATCCTAACTATACAGGTCTTGTAGATGGTGAAAGTGTAGGACCAGATGGAGAAATGATTCACTCTAAATTACTAAATCCAAAAGGTAAATATAGTTGGATTAAATCACCAAGATATGATGGTAAACCTATGGAGGTAGGTCCTCTTGCTTGTCTGCTTGTAAGTTATGCTAGAGGAAATAAAATAGTTCAAAACTCTGTTAATACATTCTTAAAAGAGACAGGATTACCTGTTAAAGCACTCTTTACAACATTAGGTAGAACAGCAGCTAGAGCATTACAATGTGGAATTATTGCAGATAATGCAATTATAGCATTTAATAATCTTATTGAAAATCTCAAAGTTGACCAAGAGACATGTGCACCTTATGTAATTGATAAAGATAAAGAGTATAAAGGTAGAGGAATTGGAGATGTTCCAAGAGGAATGTTAAGCCATTGGATTAGAATTAAAAATGGTGTATGTGAAAACTATCAAGCTGTAGTTCCAAGTACTTGGAATGCCTCTCCTGAAGATGCCAATGGGGTAAAAGGACCTTATGAAGCTGATTTAGTTGGTCTTAAAATTTTAGATATTACAAAACCATTAGAGATTATTAGAATTATTCATTCTTATGACCCATGTATTGCATGTGCTGTTCATGTAATGGATATAAAAGGAAATAAACTAAGTGAATATAAAGTTGACCCACTTTATGGTGGAGCATGTAGCATATAAGGAGCTAAAATGGAAAATGTAAATACAGATAGTTCTGTTGTAGCTAAAGAGTGTGAAATAGAACAAGAGATGGAGTTTAGTGCTGGGTATAGATGGCAACATTGGATTCGAGCTATCTCTATTGTGGTTTTAACTATTACAGGATTTTATATCGCTGTACCATTTATAAGCCCTATCCCAAATCCAGAGCCTACAAATTTTATGTATGCACTTTTTAGAAGTTGGCATATTATTTTTGGTTTTATAATGACTTGGGTAATTTTTTATAAAAGTTATCTTTTTATTTTTGGAAGAAAACATCAAATGGAAAGAGATGCTATAAAAGATATTTTAAATCCTATTATCTGGACAAAACAGATAGGATATTATCTTTTTATTAATAAACATCCAAAATTAAGCGGGGTTTACAATCCTGTTCAATTTGTAGCTTATGCAGGTTTTTATGTAATGATGTTTCTATTAATCATTACAGGATTTATACTCTATGTTCATGTCTATCATGAGGGGTTGGGAGGATTTCTTTATGACCCTATGATGAGCCTAGAGGTGATGATGGGTGGATTAGCAATGGTAAGAGAGATACATCATATCACTATGTGGGGTGTAATTCTATTTGTATTAGGTCATGTTTATATGGCAATTTTTAATGCAGTTTATGGTAAAGAAGGGGCAATGGACGCTATCTTCTCTGGTATGAAATGGCATAAAAAACATTAAAAGAGTAAGGTTAGAATTAAAATTCTAATCTTATTTAATAGTATTAATCAAGAGGGAAAAATAGAATTTTGTCGAAATAAATACCAGTGTAGAATATCTCCTCTTTTAGTTTTTTGCACATTCCTTTCCTTTTTCCCTCTTCCCTCTTGATTAGTATTATAATAAATAAAGGAAAGATTTGAAAATTTTAATATTGGGTATAGGAAATATCCTATTTGGAGATGAGGGTATAGGTCCACATTTAGCAAATTTTATTGAAGAAAAATATAATTTTAATTCAAAAGAACATATTGTAGATATTATTGATGGTGGAACATTAGCTCAAAGACTTATTCCTATAATTACAGATTATGATAAAGTTATACTTATTGATTGTGTAAATGTTGATAATGGTAAAATAGGAGATGTTTACTCTTTTGATTTTGATAAAGTACCTGACTATATTACTTGGAATGGTTCAGCTCATGAAGTTGAAATGTTACAGACTCTACAGATGATAGAGATGATGGGTGATTTACCTCATACTAAAATAGTAGGGGTTATTCCTTTTGTTATTGGTGAAGACAGTACATTTAATATGACAAATGAAGTAATAGAAGCTAGTAAAACTATGGAGAGAGTAATCATTGATTATATAAAATCATTTAATATAAAAGTCACTATAAAGAAGCCTAATCTCAAAATAATTGATATTACAGCTAATACTTATATAAAAGGAATAACTTATGATATTGGAGTATAAATTCGATTACCGTTCTTCATCTTTAGTTTATGAAAAAATATTTTTGAAACAGCTAAAAGAGTATAATCTTAATGGAAATATATTAAGAAATGGATTTGAACTTAATTTTTTTATAGAAGCAGATAATTTAGAAAAATTAGAAGAGTTTGCTAATACTTTTTCTAAGAATTTACCTCACTCTATCTTTTTATATAATATAGAGGCTTCGATGGTTGAGAATATGCCTACCAAACAATATAAGTTAATAGAAGATAAAAAACTATCTCTTCCTCCATGTCCAAAATGTTTAAATAAAATTAAAGACTCTTATAATATTTTTACCCATTGTGATATTTGTGGATATAATAGTAAAGGAGATAATAGAAATTATCAAATTGAATTTATAGAAACAGCACAAAAAATAAAAAAGGGTAAAATAATAGAGATTAATACATTTTATGGAAAATATTTTGTAGGTATCCCATCTTCTATTTGTAATAATATAGATTTTGATATTTTAGCTTATGATTTAGCTACAGTAGAAAAATATACAAATATAGAAGAGTATGAATTAAAAGCTTTAGCCTCTTTTGAAAAACCTGCTATAAGGTTAAAAAAGAGACTAAATTTTACTATAGATTATGAAGATATAACGGCTGAATTAATTAGATTTAGACTACCTGATGATGCAATTTTGTATCTACTTATGCAAGAACTTCATAATATAGACATAGATACCATATTTATATCTAAAAACAAAATAGAAACAAATGATATATTACTTTTAAATAAAATAGAAGATGAATTAAAACCAATAGAGATTGTAGCATCACCTAAACATATTTTAATTGTAAAAGGAGATAAGGGAATACCCAAATTACCTATTAGTACAGAAAATCTAAATCCACAAATAGATGGATTTTACTCTGTAATTAAAGAGCATAATTTATATAATAAATTTAAAAATATGGCAGGAGTTAATCTTTGTAAAGATTATGCTAATATTATAATTCAAGGTGAGAAATTTGGACTTATTGAATATCTTTCATTTGAGACCTCTTTTAAATCTATAAAAGATATATTTTCTCAAATAGAACTAACTGATAAACAAGCCAAAAAGCTACTTTATAATTATAAAAATAAATTTCCAGAACATTATAAAAAGATTTTAGAAATTAACTTTAAAGATAACTACTTTAGTATTTATCAATTATGGGGAATAATAGCTATTATTTTAGATTTTGTAGATACTACTAATCCAGCAGAGGGTGCTAAAATTTTGGAAGAAAATGCAATGAGTTTTTTAGGAGATAGAGGACCTAGAATTGATTATAAGCTTATTAGTAAAAATGGAAAACCACACTTTGACCCATTAATGACTATCAGAACTGCTATAAGTTTTAAATTAGCAGGTGTTGATGAGTTGGGACTCTCCTATGGAGTAGTAGAAAGCTTTTTAGAATTTATAACTAATGAACTTGATGAATTGCAACAAACCATGAGTATTGAAGCCATTATTTTCACAGGTTCATTACTTTCTAATAGAAGAATTTTTTCTAAAATTAGTCAAGAGGTCTCTAAAAATCATAAGATTTTTTTCAATAATGAAATTATATTAAGTTCAGGAGAGTATGGAGGAAGAAAATAAAGAGTTAATCCTTTCTCTTCCCAATCTTTAATTTTATCTTTAAATTTATTGCTTCTATGAGTAGGACTACACTTTAGACAAAAAAATGAAAAATTAGGGAAGATATAAGCAAAAAGATGATTATTATGTTTTATCAAAATGCACATAATAATCATAGAAATTATACTACAAAGTATCAAATATAGAGATAA
>JAMOOP010000169.1 GCA_027065385.1 Campylobacteraceae bacterium
GCTCCTAGATGTTCTACGGCATAAATTTTTAAATATTAATAGTTTCTCAGAATATAAAACTAAAGATTTCAAAAAAGAATCTATAAAATTCATTCTTGAAGACTATTACAGGGTTGCCTGACTATAACTTTTTTTATAATTAGTTATAGTTACAGCTAGAACATTGTTTATTTTGTGCTAGTTTTGGTGACTCTTATATTAGCACTATAAAATCCCTCTTTTCTATAGTATAATTTAAAAATTTCATTAAGTTTAGGGATATATATTGGGTTAATTGTAGAATTTCTATCTTTCCAAACTCCCAAAGGAGATGTTCTTTTAGCACCAATAACATCTTCTAGTGTAGCAGTATCTATAATAGCATTACCTTTAAAAGTAATAGCTATAGAGTTATCTTTACTATAAAGAGTTGAAAGAAGTGTTAATATTAATATAATAGTTTTTTTGCAAAAACTATTATACATTAGCGAATTTGACCATTTCCATATATTTTAAACTTATATGTAGTAAGTTCATTAATTCCCATAGGTCCTCTTGCATGAAGTTTATTTGTAGATATTCCAACCTCTGCACCAAATCCAAATACTGCACCATCTGTAAATCTAGTACTAGCATTAACATATACACACGCAGCATCTATCATATTTAAGAACTTTTCAGAAGCTGTGTAGTTTTCTGTAATAATAGCTTCAGAATGACCTGAACCATATTTTGTAATATGAGTTATTGCATCATCTATACTGTTTACCACTTTAATATTTAACTGATTTGCTAAATACTCTGTATCAAAATCATCTTCAGTCGCTAGTTCTACAAATATAAACTCTCTTGTAGCAGAGCAACCTTTAAGTTTTGTTCCTGCATCAACAAATGCTTTATATATAGATGGTAGAAGTTTTTTTGCTATCTCTCTATCTATAATAAGTGTCTCCATAGCATTACAAACACCTGGTCTTTGACACTTTGCATTTATAGCAATAGATATAGCCTTTTTAGGGTCTGCATCTTTATGAATGTAGGTGTGACAAAGCCCTTTATCATGTTTTACAACAGGAACTGATGCGTTTTTAGAGATATATCTAATAAGCCCCTCTCCACCTCTTGGTACAATTAAATCGACAAAGCTATCCTCTTTAATAAGTTTAGCAACACCCTCTCTTGTGCTATCTGGAAGTAGTGATATAAGCTCTATTGGTAGTTTATTTATCTCTAAAACACTCTGTAGGATTTTTGCTATTGCTCTATTTGAAAACTCTGCCTCTTTTCCACCTTTTAATATAGCTACATTTCCACTTTTAAAACATAATCCTGCAACATCAGAGGTTACATTTGGTCTTGACTCATAAATAACTCCAACCACACCAATAGGAACTGATACTTTCTCTATTCGCAAATTATCGTCATTTACCCAACCATCTAAAACCCGTCCAACAGGCTCTCTTAACGCAGATATTTCAACCAATGATTTTGCCATAGCTGTAACTCTCCCCTTATCGAGAAGAAGTCTATCAAGAAGAGCAGAGTCAAGATTATTCTTTTTACCTAAAGCCATATCTTTACTATTCTCTTCTATTATATATGAGCCGTTTTCAAATATGGCTTCAGCCATCTCTTTTAATATTCTACTTTTTGTTCTACTATCTAATGTAGATATAATCTGTGTAGATGATTTTGCTTTTGCCAAAAATTCTTTCATAATCTGTTCCATCTTTTCTTTTTGGCATATTATATCTTAAGAATTTTAAAACTAAATCGACATCATATTATCAACCTTATCTTTTATATATATAAAATCAGAAGCTTTATCTATAATATATGTATAGGTATCCTTATCTGTAGATATAACATCTTCATTTTTATCGATAAAAAGAAGACTTGGGATATTTTGATTTTTTATTCTCTTTGTAATACTACTATGTTTTAATTGATTATCTAACTTATCTAAAAGAAGAGATTTATAATGGTTTGTATCTATCATACTTTTAAACTCATCAATATTTTTAGCTATATCTACACTATAACCTAGTTTATTTAAAATTGTACCAATAATTTTAGACTCTGTAGGTGTCTGTTTATATAATAAAATATCCTTTTCATCACCTCTACTTGATATATGCTCTCCATCTCTTGTTGAATAAAACTGTTTTAATACAGTTATAAATTTATTTAAATCAATAGGTTTTGCAATATATTCGTCCATTCCCTCTGCTAAATATCTTTCTCTATCACCTTTTAGGGCATTAGTAGTAACTGCAACTATTGGTGTATGGGTTAAATGATTTTTCTTCTCATATTTAATAATAGCTCTTGTTGCATCAACTCCATTCATAACAGGCATCTGTATATCCATAAAAATTACATTATATCTATTTTTCATATACATATCTACACTCTCTTTACCATCTTTAGCCGTATCTGATTCAATTCCTAACTTTTCAAGAGTTCTTACAATCATTTTTAAATTAACTGGATTATCTTCTACAACTAAAGCCTTTAATCCATGGAACATATTTGATATATTTCCATTATTCTCTTTTTTATTTTCAGATAGTATCTCTATTGATTTCTCTATTTTTGTAAAACTAATAGGTTCATATACTATTTGTGAGAATATTGGTGCAATATCTAAAATATTATCTCTATTATTTAGATGTGTAACTAGAACTATTTGACTATCTGAACTATGTCTTGCAGCTATTCTTTTTAACTCTTTTTTATCTATATCATTATAGTGAACAAATAATCCATCAAAAGAGTTTGCTTTAGCATCTTGACACTCAACAAAAGTTTTAAACCGTTTTACACCTATATCTCTAAATGATAATAGATACTTTTCAAGATAGCTATCAGATTTTTTACTCTGCACTGCTGGAGGTGAATAGATAGCAATATTCATTGTCTCATAATTAATCTCTTTTGTGGTAAATCTCTGTTTTATATTTAATTTAAATGAGAATTTACTACCAACTCCTACTTTGCTATCTAATTCTAAAGAGCCACCTAACATTCTAACTAAACTAGTAGCAATAGTAAGACCTAATCCCGTACCACCATACTCTCTTATACTACTGCTATCTGCTTGTGTAAAGGCATCAAAGACTCTATCTTTATCCTCTTGTGAAATACCAATACCACTATCTTTTACAATAAACTCAATAGTAGCATTATCATCTCTATTTGAACGAATTTTCTTAATAGATACATCAATATCACCACCATTTGGAGTAAATTTTATAGCATTAGATATTAAATTTCTTAAAACTTGTCTAATTTTTCCTGCATCACTCTCTATAAGTTGTGATGATAGTTCAGGGTCTATCCATATTGATAGGTCAATATTTTTTTTTAATGCCACCCTAGAGTATGTCTCAATAACATTCTCAAACTCACTAAAAACATTAAAATAACTCTTTTCTATTTCAACCTTTCCACTCTCTATTTTTGAAATATCTAATATATCATTTACAATCCCAATTAAATCTTCTGAACTTTTACGAATAGTATTTACAAAATCCATCTGTTCAGCATTTAGTTTAGTAGATTTTAAAAGTTTAGTAAACCCTACAATTCCATTTAAAGGTGTACGAATTTCATGTGACATATTAGATAAAAATAGACTCTTTGTTCTATTTGCATCATCAGCCATTTTTTTACTCTCTTGGAGTTCATTAATCATATTAGATATAAGTGGATATATCTCTGTATGGTCTTTCTTTTTTAACATCTCTTTAAACTGTTTAATTTTGTTTGCATCAGAAGAGAGTTTTATATCCTCTAAAAGTTGTTCTAAAGCCTCTGTATTGTCCTCAACTCTTAGAAAAAAGTAGTCTCTTTGTGTATAAACAATAATTAAAGATAATATTAATACAATGGAAGATACAAACATAATTATCTTATGTTCATATCCATTACCAATATAATTTGCAGAGTTTATTAACTCATTATAATCACTATATGCCCGATATAGTATAAACATTGAGGTTGTTACCAACACTCCAAACACAAACCAAGTAATCAATTCTAACTTTCGATTTTGCCATAATTTTCGCATTTCTAGCCCCTTATTTTTATAATACTAAATTATATCTTACTTATCATTATAAAACCTTTATTTAAGCTTAAATTTATTTTTGATTGTTTGTATTCTTATATGTTTCTGTTAAAATAGCTTTTTATAGCTTTTTTTCTGCTAAAATTTGTTATAATTTTAGATGTATAAAAGAGAATTTGAAAATCTATTAAAAAGAGATTTACCAAGAGCTATATTAATATATGGAGAGAATAGTTATCTAATTTCATTATATATAGATTACTATATAAAAAGGACAAATGCCCTAGATACTTTAAGAAGAGACTATTATGATGATTATAATTTTACTAATGCAAAAGCTTATCTATCTCAAATCTCACTCTTTGGAGGAACTAATCTACTTATAATAAAAAGAGATAAAAAAATACCTAAAAAAGAGTTAGATACTCTAATAGAATTAGTATCTAAAAATAGTGATAACTATCTAATTTTTCACTATGAGGGGAGTAGTAAAGATGCCAAAAGTATGCAGAGTTCATTTACACCTAAAAAGGGTGCTATTTGGGTTAGACTATTTGAACCAAATAGAGATGAGAGTATAACTCTTTTACAAAAAAAAGCTAACTCTTTAGGACTAGATATAGACTATTATGCTCTGCAACATCTTATTTTAACCTTAGATGGAGATTTAGCTTTATGTTCAAATGAATTAAAAAAATTAGCTATTTTAAATAGAAAAATTGTAACTAAAGATATAGATAGCCTAGTCTATTCAACAGCACCTCTTGCTATAGAACAACTACTTATTGAACTTTTTGAAAAAAAGCCTATTAATAAGACTTTAACTAGACTATTTGATTTAGGAGAAGATGAGTTTTCTATTTTGCGTTCTACACAATTTTTTATAAATCAGATATTTTTATTTAATTCTTATATGAAAATTTATGGAAATATAGACTCAAAAGCTATATTAGGCTATAAATTACCTAAACAGATAGAGGATAAAAAGGCAAATCTAGCACTTAGAGTAAACTCTAAAGCTATATTAAAAATATATGAATTACTTTTAGAGGTTGAGCTTAATATAAAAAAAACTCCTCCTAAAAATAGAGAGTTACTTTTATATGGAGCATTTATTAGATTGCAATCCTATCTATAATATTAATATTAACTTTTCCCTAAATTCCCACGGTAATTCAAAATCAAATAAAAGTTAAGTATAATACGCAAAAAGAATTATGAAAACATTATTAGAAAGATTTAGAGAGTTACCAGACTATAGGAAATATAAGATAGCAAAATATAATGTGGGA
>JAMOOP010000170.1 GCA_027065385.1 Campylobacteraceae bacterium
TAAAATAGATGCTAATATAAGAGCGTTATATTCAGCTTCTACCATAATACCTGCTCTATATCCAACAGTTGCAGTTGCAACTAAAAGAGTAAGTGGCATAGATAGAGATAGTGAGATTAGTAGTAACTCTTTTTTCTTTAGTAGTTTAATTAGAGTTATTGAGGATAGTAGTCTAATTAGTATCATTACAACCATTATTTTAATGGCTATGGCAATAGAAGATATAAAGTAGCTGTAGTTAAATGATGCTCCTACATGAATAAAAAATATTGGGATTAAAAAACCAAATCCAAAGCTAGATATTTTATTCTCTAACTGCTTTTTATGGTGAAAGAAAGTAGATATAAATAGTCCTGCAATAAATGCACCAAAAGCTAACTCTAAATGAAGAGATTTCATAATAACTAGCATAATTAAAAATACACCAATAGCCAATCTAAAATCTTGGTCGCTACTATCAATATGAGGCATCATCTTATTTTTAAGTTCAGGATACCACCAAAATATAAGTTTTAGTATGTAGTAGAGTAGAACTATTACTATTAGAAATATAAATAGTATAATAGTCTTATAGATTAAAGCTTTACTAAAACCTACGGCAATAGAGACCTCTAAAATAGTAAGTGCTGTAATACTTAAAACTTCACCTATTGCTCCAATTAGTAGTGCCATACTAACCCAACTACTCTCTTTTCCATGCTCTTTTGAGATAGTAGCTAGAAGTCCTACTGAAATTAAAGGCAAGGCTACTGTTATAATGTAGTTAAACTGAAAAATAAAATGACCAATAATAGGTGTAAGAAGTGATAGAACTGCTAAGTAGGTTATGGCTTGGACTGTATGCTCTCTTGGTATCTTTTTTATGCTTTTTACATTTATCTCTAATCCTGCTAAAAACATAAGATATAAAAAGCCAATTTCAGCTATTAGGTCAAAATATTCACTCCCACGACTTTCAAAACCTATCCAACCCATATATCCCAATATAGAACCTATAATAATCTCTACAAGTACAGTTTGTAGATTTAGAAATTTTGATAGGTATGGAGAAAAAACTAATATTATAGATAGTGCTAATATATGGGTTACTATACTACTATCCATCTATGCACCATTACAAGTTGTTGCTATCTTATAGTTTATATTTTCTATCATAGTTATATCTTTTAGTGGCTCATCTCCTTTTGTAGTTAGGTAATTTCCTATAACTATGGAGTTTACTCCTGCATCAAACATCTCTTTTTCACTTCCTCCAAAGATGAGTTCTCTTCCTCCTGCTACCATTAAAAGTCTATCTTCTCCTAAAAGCTCTCTTGCTTTTTTTATTATCTCTAGGGCTTTCTCTTTTGAGATATTTCTACCCTTAATTGGAAGTGCTGAATTTGGAATATAGAAATTTAAAGGAACAGACTCGGGATTTAGTGATACAATGGCTTTAATCAGTGAGTCTCTATCCTCCTCACTCTCTCCCATTCCCCAAATTCCACCACTACATAGTTGTAATCCTGCCTCTTTTACATTTAGGCATGTTTGATACCTCTCTTCCCATGAGTGGGTTGTGCATATACTCTTATAGTACTCTTTTGATGTCTCTAGGTTGTGATTATAGCTATCTACTCCACTTACTTTTAAAAATTTTAACTGCTCAATAGTAGCTGTACCATTACAAGCAATAAGATTTAACCCTTTAACCTCTTTTTTTATTGCCTTAGCTGTTCTTGATACAAAATCAACCTTTTTATCGTCCAATCCTTTACCTGCTGTTACTAAACAGTAGCCTAACGCTCCATTAGCTTTTGCTACTTTTGCTTCATCTACTATAGTCTCTATAGATTTATAGTTATATCTCTCTATATCAGCATGATAACGGACACTCTGCGTACAAAATTTACAATCTTCCTTACATGTACCACTTAATATATTATTAATAGCACATAAAAATATTTCTCTGTTCATGAAGTGATTATACTGAAAATAGATTAATGATTAATCAATTATCTTAATAAACTCATCTATTATTATCTCTTTATTAAACTCCATAGCCCTTTTTAGTGACTTTTCTTTGTAGCTATCTCTTAATTTTTGACTATTTTTAATTACCTCCATAGCCTCTACCATCTTCTCTTTTGAGTTAATTGGAACTAATATACCATAGTTTGCAACCTCTACAATCTCTCTTAATTGAAAATTTACATCACTCTCTGGTGCTAATATCTCTCTTGGCCCACTTTGACAATCTGTACTTATAACAGGTAATCTACAAGCTAAGGCTTCAACTAAAACATTAGGAAAACCCTCTCTTTTTGAAGCAAATAGGAAACAGTCAGCCTTAGATATATATTTATATGGATTTTTATGTTTTCCTAGTAAAAATACCCTATCTTCTAAATTTAACTCTTTTATTAAACTCTCTAACTCCTCTCTTAATACTCCATCACCTATAATATATAAATTGGCATCAATCTCTTTTATGGCTTTTATTAAAAGTTGATGATTTTTCCCCTCATCTAATCTTCCTATTGTTATAAAATTAAATCTACTATTATCTAATAAGGCGTATCTATTGGATAGATTTACTATTCTATCTATATTGAAAATATTATATATAACTTTTACATCTTCTATTTTAAAATTATTGATTAAATCTACTGCATTTCCTTTTGAGTTTGCAAAAACTATATCGGCTCTTTTATATAGAGTCTTAATTAAAAACCTATTTATATAGCCTTGAAGTGAGTTATTATATTGGAGTGATGGCATAGCTCTCTCACTAACAACTACTTTTCCCTTCATACCAAATAGTTTAGCAAAAATATTAATATAGTTTGAACGACTTAAAAAAGATAGTGATACAGCAGAGTTTTGATTTAATCTTTTATATCTCCATGCTAAGAGAGGTAGTTTTAAAAGTTTTATAACTCCACTATCTTCTAATTTTGACCCATTTATTACTACCACTTTAATATCTTTTGGAATATCATAAAATATAATATTGTGCATCATATATAGAGTTATATCATATCTACTATTTAACATATCTAATAGAATAGATATGACTCTTTCAGCCCCACCACTATCTAAATCATTTACTAAAATACTAAGTTTTTTCTTCATTTATAACCTCATCAAATTCCAAAATATAGACTCATAATTTTTACCCTTTTGATGTTCACTGAATAGTATTCTTAGGTAATCTTTATTAAATCTACTATCAAGAGACTCTATTTTATCTGCTAATATATCTCTCATTTCACCTCTAAACCACTCTTTAAGTGGCACTGCAAAGCCCATTTTAGGTCTATCTATAAGCTCTCTTGGTACTTGTTTATATAAAATATCTTTTAAAATCGATTTTGCTCCTTTTTTTAGTTTTATCTCTGTAGGTAAAGAGTATGCAAATTCCACTAATCTATGGTCTAAAAGTGGTACTCTAGCTTCTAATGAATATCTCATACTTGCTCTATCTACTTTTGTTAAAATATCATCAGGTAAATATCTATAAAAATCTATTTTTGAGTAGTTATCAAATGTATCTATTTGATTAAAATCTATTATCTCTTGAAACTCTAAGTAGCTTGGTTTACTAAAACTCTCTTTTACAAATTCAGGATTAAATATACTCTCCATATTCCAAGGTTTAGTATAAGAAGCTATTACCGAATATAGGTTCTCTTTAGTTAAATTTTTAATTGGATATGCCATTTTTTCTAATTTATCTATATTTGAGACTTTACAAAGAGAAGATAGTATATCTCTTGGAAGTTGTGGGATTTGTTTTAAAAGATTATAATATTTATATGTAAAAAAATATCTATCATAACCTAAAAATAGTTCGTCTCCACCATCTCCACTTAAAGCTACTGTGACTTTCTCCTTTGTAAACTTAGATAAAAGCATAGTAGGAAGAGCAGAAGCATCTCCAAAAGGTTCATCATAATATCTATCCATACTATCCATTAAAGAGATAACATCATCAACCTTAAATATATATTCATAATGGTCACTTCCTATATGATTTGCTATATTTTTGGCAAAAGTTGCTTCATTATATTTTTTATCTTCAAATCCAATAGTAAATGTTTTTATTTTTTTACTACTGCTTTGTTGCATCATAGAACTAACTATTGAACTATCAATCCCACCACTTAAAAAACTTCCAACCTCTACATCTGATAAAAGTCTATATTTAATAGAACTTCTAATAAGTCTCTCTGTCTCCTCCACAGTATCTTTATAACTTATATCTATTTTCTTTTTTGGTAAATGCCAATATCTTTTTTTATATACGCCATTTCCATTAAATATTAAATAGTGTCCTGCCTCTAATTTGTAGATATTTTTATAATAGCTATTATCTGCTGGAGCATATCCAAAACTCATAAATTGAATTAATGCTTTATTACTTAACTCTTTTTTTAGATGAGGTGCAAAACCTTTTAGTTCACTAGCAAAAGCAAACTCTCCATTTTGATGTGTCCAATATAGAGGTTTTATTCCAACTCTATCTCTAATTAGATACAACTTCTGTTTAACTTTATCAAAAAGAGCAATAGCAAACATACCAATTAGCATAGATAGAGTCTCTTCTATATCAAACTTTTCAAAAAGAGCTAAGAGTGTCTCTGTATCGCTGTGAGTTTGCCAAGATATATTAAACTTTTTCCTTAACTCTAAATGGTTATATATCTCACCATTAAATATAATAGAAAATCTACCACTCTCCATTGGTTGATTGGCTTTTGCATCTAAATCTTGTATTGCTAAACGGTTATGAGCTAAAAATAGCTCCCTATTTTTAAAACGATATTTTTTTATTTCTGAGTTATCTGGTCCTCTATGTGATAGAGTAATATTCAAATCTTTAATCTCTTGAAAAGAGTTTTTAGTGTTATAATAACCTAAAATACTGCACATCTACTGCTCCGATGAAAAAGTTTGTAACAAATCATACTTATTAAATATAAAATTAATCTTAAATATAAATGCCTAGTCTTTTAAATAAACTTTTTATAAAAGTATGATAATATGTTAGGATATATTATACTATATTAACGGAGAAGTTACAAATGATAAATATAATTATAGGTAAAAATAGTAATTTATCTAAGCTATTAAAGAGAAATATTGATAATACTTATTTAATATCATCACAAAATATAGAAGAGGAGTTAAATGGTCTAAATCTATCTAAAGAGAAGAGCATTAATATAATATTTAATAACTTTCAAGTCTCAACAAAACTCAATGATTTAAGTAATCCTAGTGAATATATAGACCGTTCTATTATGACAACAGCTAATGTCTTAAATTATATAAAAATAAATAATCTATCTATTAATAAAATAATATATACAAGTAGTAGTTCTGTATATGGAAATAATGAACTTTGTCTTGAAACAGATCCTCTTCAACCACTAAGTCTTCACTCATCTTTAAAGATTGCTAATGAGAGATTAATTGAGACTTTTGCTACTCAAAATAGAATAGATTATACAATTACTAGAATATTTAATATGTATGGAGGAGATGACCACTTTTCAATAGTATCAAAAATAGTAAATGCCTATAGAGAAAATAAGACTTTAAATATATTTAATAATGGAGAGGCTACAAGAGATTTTATTCATATTTGTGATGTAGTAAAGGTCTATAAAACTATTTTAGATAGAGTAAATGCTCCTATTTTAAATGTTGGTAGAGGAATAGAGATGTCAGTTAAAGAGCTACTCTCTTTTTTAAAGGATAATGGCATTAATATAAAGACAAAAAGCAAAGCAAGAAATGAGTTAAAAAAATCAACTGCTAATGTATCTAAACTTTTAACTATTATGGGTGGTGAAGAGGAGTTTATCAAGATAAAAGAGTTTCTTTTAAAAGAGATTTTAAATAAAAATTAAAACTATATTCTATTTATGACTTAAGTAAGTTTTTGTTATTCTACTTCAATAAAAATAGGATAAAGGATATTAAAATGAGCATAGCAATGACAGGAGGTGGAACTGGTGGACACTTAGCCATTATAAAAGCTGTAAAAGAGGAGTTAAGAGACTCTGAACTTATATATATTGGTTCAACTAAAGGACAAGATAAATCTTGGTTTGAAAAAGATAATGACTTTAATTCAAAATACTTTTTAGATACACAAGGAGTTGTAAATCAAGGATTTTTAGGAAAATTTAAATCAATCTTTATGTTAATAAAAGCTACTATAAAAGCTAGAAAAATTTTAAAAGAGAAAAATGTAAAGGTTGTATTTTGTGTAGGTGGATTTTCATCAGCTCCAACCTCTTTTGCTTCTAAACTTTTAGGTATCCCTTTAGTTATTCATGAACAAAATGCCTCTATTGGCTCTTTAAATAAACTATTAAAACCCTATTCAAGCTACTTTATATCATCTTATGAAAAAAATAGTCCTATTAAAGCTTATCCTATAAAAAAAGAGTTTTTTAAAAAGGCAAGAGTTAGAAAAGAGGTCAAAACTATTATATTTTTAGGTGGTTCACAAGGTGCTGTTGCTATTAATAATTTGGCACTAAATATGGCAAAAAGATTAGATGATATGAATATTAAAATTATTCATCAAGCAGGAGAGAGAAACTTAGTAGAGGTTAAGCAATTATATAGAGATATAAATGTAAAAGCTAAAGTTTTTGGTTTTACCACAAAATTAAGCGATTATATGGCAGAGGCTGATTTTGCAATAGCCAGAGCTGGAGCTTCAACCCTTTGGGAGCTTAGTGCTATTGGGTCTCCTACACTCTTTATTCCATACCCTTACGCATCTAGCGACCACCAATACTATAATGCTAAATTTTTAGAAGATAGAGGTGTAGCTTGGATTATGAGAGAAGGAGATATAGACTCTAGTAAAATTATTAAAATAATCAAAAATGAAGATTTAGCCTCTATTAGTTCTAAATTACAAAATATGATAGAGAAAGATGGAGCTTTTCAAATTGCTAAAATTTTAAAAGATATAGAGCAGTAAAATATGAAAGAGTTTTTTTATGGCTTTTTTTTCTCTTTTTTAGTTTTAGCTTTAATTTATATTATATTTTATAAAAATCTATTTATAGAAAAAGATATAAAAACTCTAAAATATTTAAAATCTAAAATTATAGAGAGAAATATAACTATTATAAAAAAAGCAGAAGATAATCTAACATCTAAAGAGAGACTAAAAATAGCTTTAGCTAAAAGTGATTTTATTATTTATCCTAAAAAACTAACTCTAATAGCTCTTAAACATGAAAAAAAATTAGAGGTTTGGGGTGGAAAAAATAATAAATGGATATATATAACTTCATACCCATTTACAGCATTTTCAGGAAGATTAGGACCAAAATTAAAAAAGGGAGATAGACAAATTCCAGAGGGAATTTATGGTATATCTTACTTAAATCCAAATAGTAAATTTCACCTCTCAATGAAAGTAGATTATCCAAATTCATTTGATAAAAAAATGGCAAAAAAAGAGAAACGAACCAATTTAGGTGGAGATATTATGATACATGGAAGTAATCAAACTATTGGTTGTATTCCTATTGGAGATAAAAAAATAGAAGAGTTATATTTTTTAGCCAAAAAAGTAGGAATTGGAAATATAAAAGTAATTATCTCCCCCGTTGATTTTAGACGAATGGAGGTTAAGATTAAAAACCATAAACATAAATGGTTTAAAGATTTATATTTAGATATAAAAAAAGAGATAAAAAATTATAAATAGTTAGATTTTTATCTATTACTTAACTTAGAAATCTGCTCTTTTATCTCTTTATTAATTCTATTTTTTAATTCATTTTCATGATTTTTATATATTTTATTTAGAGTTGAAGCAAATGGTCTGCTATATCTTCTCTCTTCAATTTTTATTAGCATAGTATAAGCACCTGTTTTTGATAATTCTGAACCTATCCATGGTGATTGAAATGAACTATCATAAGTTCCGTTTTCCTTTCTAAATTTATGTCCAATTTTATTATCTAAATCTTTAAAATTAATAATTGGCTTAAAATCTATTGAATTAAAATCAGATATATTCTCACTAGCTTCTATAAATGCAAAAGATATATTAATCTCATCTATTTTTTTATTTTTATTATCTACTCCAATATAATAATAATAACTTGGTTGAAAATAGAAGGACTTTTTATCGTGGGATTTTTTAATATCTAACTCTATATGCAGTTTTCTATTTGGTAATTTATAACATTTTTTATCTGTTTTTAAAAATCCATCATGACATAGAATATTCTCATCACTAAAGTCTGCACGAATAATTTTAATATATTCTGGAACAAAAATATTACCATTTGTATCTCCATCTATATTTTTATGAACTATGGTTTCACTTATATAATCTTCTGTAAAACCTGATATAGTAGAAGATAGTAGTTTAAATCCCTCTTGTACTAACTCTGGTGCAATTTGTGATACAGTTTGTGTAACAGCTGTTGTAATTTTTTCAATAGACTTTTTTTGAGAAATATAACCTTTTGAAATTGGTGCAGATAGTTGATTTACAAACATTTTTGTAGGAGTTTTATTTTTATAAAAAAATGCCATAAGTTATCCTATTTTATTTTAATTATATCATAATTTATATCTGAAAATAAGATTTTTAAAGATTAAATATAAATTTCCCTAAGTTTTAGCTTAGGAAAATTTAGTATAAGTGTAGAGATTAAAAGTTATATCTTGTCCAAACACGAATAATATTATTAGGGTCTTGTCCATCTACATCATGGTCTGCCATTACATAAGCTGCTAACATATTTGCACCTAATGCTTTAAATTTATAGATAACATCTAACTCATTATAATCTGTACCAGCATTTGAATTATCAGTTGTAGCACCATATTGAGCAATAAGTTTACCAGGGCCTACTGGTAAAACACCTTTAATTAGGAATGTATCAGCATCACGAGAGATATGAGCTTGATTTAAAATCATTTGTGTATATAAAGGTGTTTTTACATTAGTTCCAACATTTTGAACAGATAGTGTTCCATCATCAACAGTTGAGTATGCTAATTTAAGAGCTACAGGACCTGCTTTTCCAGTAATTTTAGCACCCATTGCTGTTGTATCATCCATATTGTTTTCAGGTGCTATTTGTCCACCTTGTAATCCAAATTTAACAGGAATACCTGCATCAACTTGAACATCTGCCCAAAGAGCTGAACCCTCTTCTCCTCCTGCTAAATCTGGTAAAGAGTAGTAAGTTAATGTAATTGGAACTTGTTTAAGTGATTTATTTGCAACTGTTAACATATATGCACCACTTGGTAATGCTCCACCTTTCATATCATTAAATTGACCTAAATTAATAAGACCAACGGCATTTCCACCTGTACCATTTGATTTTGCAACATAAGCACCAACTAAAGTTGTATCTGGAATATCACTATTGATTACTAAAGCAGCATCAAATGTGTTTTTAAATACATTCCAACCTTCAGAGAATGCTAATGGAGATAAAGATTTTGGAAGCTCTTGTTTACCTAACTTTAAAGTTGTATTTGAAATTTTTTTAGTTACATATAACTTTGTCATTGCATGAGAGTTTAATGTATCTTTCTCTGCTGTCTGCATTGTATTACCAACAAGATTTTTTTCAAGTCCAAGTGAACCTAAAAATGTCTCTTGATACCCAAATCCAAAATCATTACCAAGATCTGCATTTACATTAAGTTGTAAACCAGCATTTGCTCTTGAATTTCCACCTTTATCAAAGAGGTCTGCATCTCCACCTAAATCCATAGTTTGGTAGTAAATTACACCTTGTCCACCAACTTTTACATCAACATCTGCACTTGCACCACTCATGATACCTACAGCCATAATTGCTGCAAGACTTAAATTTGTAATTTTCACATTTTCTCCTTTTCGTTTAATTTATTAAAATATGACTCCCTAATAGGAGAAACTCACCAATTTAATAAATTTACATCATCATGATAACAGTAGAAACCTTATCTTTTCTTGATATTCGTCATTTTTTATTAAAAAATAGCGATTTTTCATCTATTTTCGTATATAGACTTATGGGAAGAAACATATTTTAAACTTTATAATAAAAATTAATCGAAACAATAAAGAATAAAACTTATTTAAATATATTAAAATAGATAGTTAATTTAAATATAATAAGTATTTGGTTTAATGGTAAAAAATGATAATAAGAAGTAAAGAAAAAATATGGCCGGGAGAGGGAGATTCGAACTCCCGGAGGTGTTACCCTCACCGGTTTTCAAGACCGGCACATTCGACCACTCTGACATCTCCCGACATTGAAAAGAGTTGTAATTCTATCTAAAAAAGATAAAACTAAAATTAAATTATGGAGGCGACACCCAGATTCGAACTGGGGATAACAGCTTTGCAGGCTGCGGCCTTACCACTTGGCGATGTCGCCTCGTTTCGCCACCAAGAAAAATGGTACCCGGAGCCGGACTTGAACCGGCACGGTCACAATGACCGGGGGATTTTAAGTCCCCTGTGTCTACCATTCCACCACCCGGGCTTACATAGTACCATAAAATCACAATGTTAAGATGGAGCGGGAAACGAGGTTCGAACTCGCGACCCCGACCTTGGCAAGGTCGTGCTCTACCACTGAGCTATTCCCGCACATCTGAAATTGGAATGAGATTATAACCAACTTTTTTTTAAATGTAAAGGTTTTTCGCTATAATTTGTCAAAAAATTTAAAAATTTTAAAAAAAGGATAAAAATTGAGAAGTGATATAGTAAAAGTTGGACATAATAGAGCCCCTCACCGTTCTTTACTTCGTGCAACTGGATTAAAAGATGAAGATTTTAATAAACCATTTATAGGAGTAGCTAACTCTTTTATAGAAATAATTCCTGGACATTTCTTTTTAGATAAAGTAGCAGATATTATAAAAGATGAAATTCGTGCTAATGGGTGTGTTCCATTTGAATTTAATACTATTGGTGTTGATGATGGTATTGCTATGGGGCATGATGGTATGCTATTTTCACTTCCAAGCCGAGAGATTATCGCAAACTCAATTGAGACTGTTATGAATGCTCATAAATTAGATGCTATGATTGCTATTCCTAACTGTGATAAGATAGTTCCAGGTATGATTATGGGTGCTTTAAGAGTAAATGTTCCAACTGTATTTGTATCAGGTGGTCCTATGGCAAAAGGTTATAGTAAAGATGGCACTCCAATAGATTTAGCTACAGTATTTGAAGGTGTTGGTAAATTTGAAGCAGGAGAGATTACAGCTGATGAACTTACAGATATGGAGTGTAACGCATGTCCTAGTGGTGGAAGTTGTAGTGGAATGTTTACAGCAAACTCAATGAACACTTTAATGGAAGCTATGGGAATAGCATTAGCAGGAAATGGAACAATATTAGCTTTAACTAAAGAGAGAGAAGAACTTTATAGAAAGGCAGCTAGAAGAGTTTGTGAAATAGCTTTAATGGGTCAAGAGAAATCATCTAAATTTAATATAAGAAATATTTTAAATGAAAATGCTGTAAGAAATGCTTTTGCTGTTGATATGGCAATGGGTGGAAGTAGTAATACAGTTTTACACATGTTAGCTATTGCTAAAGAGGCTGAAGTTGATTTTAATCTTGAAGATATAAACTCCATATCTAAAGAGGTATCTCATATAGCAAAAATTAGTCCAAGTCTTACTACTGTTCATATGCAGGATATAGATAGAGCAGGTGGAGTTAGTGCCGTTATGCACGAGATGAGTAAAAGAGGAGATAATATTTTAAAAGATAATCTTACTATTACAGGAGAGACTCTTAAAGAGAGAATAGCAAATGCTACAATTAAAGATACAAAAATTATTCATACTATAGATAACCCATATAGTAAAGTTGGTGGATTAGCCATTCTTTATGGAAATTTAGCAGAGCAAGGAGCTGTAATTAAAACAGCAGGAATTACAGGAGATAGAGAGTTTACAGGAAGTGCAATATGCTATAACTCACAAGATGAAGCTATTAAGGGGATTATTAATGGTGAAGTAAAAGCTGGGAGCGTTGTTGTTATAAGATATGAAGGACCAAAAGGTGGACCTGGAATGCAAGAGATGTTAACTCCTACTAGTTTAATTATGGGTATGGGTTTAGGTGATAAAGTAGCACTTATTACAGATGGAAGATTTAGTGGAGCTACAAGAGGAGCTAGTATTGGTCATGTAAGTCCAGAGGCAGCTGAAGGTGGAATGATTGGACTTTTAGAAAATGGTGATGAGATACATATAGATGTAGATAAGTATATTTTAGAGGTAAATCTATCAGATAAAGAGATAGCTAAAAGAAGAGCTAACTTTAGACCTATTGTTAAACCACTAAAAAGTAAATGGTTAAAACAGTATAGAGCATTAGTTACAAATGCTAGTAATGGAGCTGTTTTAGAGGCAGATTAATTTTACTATTTTGTGTTAATATGGCTCTTCTAAAATTATAGAAATCATATTTTTAATATTTTTCTCAATTTTTATTAAAAGAATGTTATAATTTAAAATTATATATTTTTAATAAAATAAGGAGGAAATATATGAGGGCAAAGCTTATATCATTAGGCTTACTATTTTTAATAAATAGTAGTCTATATGGTGGATTTGATTTTGGAAATAGTGATGAGTGTGGTACAGGAATTGGTACCTTTAAACAAAATATAGAAGCATGGAATAATGATTTAGAAAAAACTGTAACTGTAGGAACAATTCCAAAAGATTTAAAAGATGTATATATATCTTTAAATAGTAAAAAAGATGTAGATATACGATTATATGATGCTAATGGAGTAAGAATTGTCCATTGGCCTCATGGAATGTTATTTAATTATGATAAACAAAAAGTAAAATATAATGGTGTAGATATAGAATATAGTGGCTATAAAGGAGATGGTACTAACTTTGGTCATGAATATATTAAAATATCCGGTACAACTCAAAATGATTTTATTATGAAAGCTTTTGGTTATGAAGATGGTTATGCTACAGTTGAATATTCATGGGCAGGAAAGGCAAATTGTACAGATATAAATGCAAAAGCACCTGAAAAATCTGGTAGTGCCGATTTTGAACAGGATATAGTAGAAGGAGATACCGTTACTATTGGAGATATTCCAAAACATATAAATAATTTATATATTACACTATCTTCAGATGAAGATGTTGATATTCAACTCTTTGATAGAGATACGGGTAGAGAAATTATTGCTTGGCCAAATGGCATATTAAATCAAGATAATAAACAGATGATAAATTATAATGGTATGTTAATTGAATGGTCTGGTTATAAAGGTGATGGTACAAATTTAGGTCATGAATATATTAGAATTTATGGAGAAACAACCTCTAACTTAATCATGAGAGCTTTTGGATATAAAGCAGGTAATGCAAAAGTTCATTATGAATGGGGTGAGAGTAATAGAACTATAGATATAAATAATAATGTGGTTATTAGATTTTTAAATAAAGCTACTTTTGGTGCTACAAAAAATTCGATTAAAGAGTTAAAAACAAATGGAATTGAGGGTTGGTTAGATAGACAATTATATCTACCTTTAGAGCCTAATATATATCTAAAGAAAATGATTACTATAGCTAAAAAAGCAGAACCAGATATAAATCCATATTCAATAGAAGAGTATTTAGAAGATAATAATAAAGTCTTTAATAAAGAAAAAGCCTCTTTTCACTCCTCAAGATATAGAATGAGTAGTTGGTTTGATTTAGCATTAACTGCCAAAGACCAATTAAGACATAAAGTAGCTTATGCATTAAGTCAAATTATTGTAGAGAGTGATTTTGAACCTATTTTTACCCGTAGAGGAGAGGCACTTGCTAGATATTTTGATATTTTATATAAAAATGCTTTTGGTAATTATCAAGATTTATTAAATGATATATCATTTAGTTCTGGAATGGGACTATTTTTAACATATAATGGAAATAAAAAAGAGTATATAAATAAGGCAGATGTTACTGTTTATCCTGATGAAAATTATGCTAGAGAGATTATGCAACTCTTTTCAATAGGATTAAATGAGTTAAATATAGATGGAACTCCTAAAAAAGATAACAATGGAAATTTAATTCCTACATATACTCAAGAAGATGTAAATGAATTATCTAAAGTTTTTACAGGTTGGGATACAAAACAAAGTGGAGCAGGAGATAAAAATCGTGGTGACCGTTTTGGAAGAGTTGGTTTTACTAGAGGAGATTTTACTCACCCTTTAGAATTTACACAAGAATATCATGATTTTGGAGAAAAAAAATTATTAGGAGAAACAATCCCTGCAAATCTAAGTGGTGAAGATGATATTAAAATGGCTGTTAATATTATTATGAATAATCCTAATATTGCTCCATATATATCTAAAAATCTTATTATGAGATTAACTAAATCAAATCCATCTCCAGATTATGTAGAGAGAGTTGCTACAGTTTTTAATTCAACACATGGAGATTTAAAAGCAGTAATAAAAGCTATTTTCCTTGATAAAGAGATTTTAAATAATATTCAAGAAAATAAATTAGTAAAATTCAAAGAGCCACTTATAGCCTATACAAATTTTTTAAGAGCATTTAATGCTAAACCTTTTCCAAAATGGTATTTTTGTGGTTATGGAAGTCCAAAAGATGAAACTGCATCAAACTGTAATGTAGTAGAAAATGAGTTTTTATTTAACGATACTAGACAATACCTAAATCAAGGTGCAGGTTTAGCACCAACAGTCTTTAATTTTTATGATAATAGTTTTATTCCAAATAATGAAAATTTTAAAACTAAAAATATGGTAGCACCTGAGACTGAAATTTTAACAGATACAATTTTTATAAATTATAGTAATACAATAAGAAATATTCTAACACATTGGGATAAACAGTATATATTAAGCAATTTTTATCCAAATTATAAAACTGGAGATGGTACGCTAAAACATTATAATAGTGTTGAAGATTTTGCCAATGATGCTCCTGTTAGAAGATATACACCTGTATATTATGTTGGTGCAGATAAAATGCTTTTAGATACATCTGAAGAGTTATGTGTTATGGAAATGGTTATTGATGGAGATTGTAATAATGATTTTAAAAATTTAAAAGATTATCGAGAAAATTATAATGATGATGAAAAAGCAATAAAAGCTTTAGTTTCTCATTTAAATAAAAAACTCACAGGTGGTTTATTAACAGCAGATGAAGAGTTAACTATTTATAATAGTCTAAAAGATGTGAGTCTTTTTAATAAATATAATGTTCATGATGAAAAACACCCTGAATATACAAAAATCAGGACTATTTTATTACATGCTATATATCCTGCTATTAGAGCAGTAGTTACATCTAGTACATTTATGACAGAATAGAAGGAGAGGATTAAGTGAAAACAAGAAGAGATTTTTTAAAATTATCATTAGGGGGAGTATCTACTTTAACTTTACCAATAAATCTTTTTGGTGAAGAGACATCTTTTGATGACTATAAAGCATTGGTAGTAATATATCAAGCAGGTGGAAATGATGGTTTAAATATGTTTATACCATCTGGAGATGACCCAAAAACAGGCTATTCAAATTATGCAAATATTAGAGATACCATTAGAGTGCAAGATAATCCTCTTTCTCTATCTGTATCTGATGGAAAATTGGATTTAAGTGGAGGAAATCCATACTCATCAAATAATTCATTAGAAGAGGGATATACAAAAGGACTATATCTTCACAACTCTCTTAATATTTCAACTAATCCATTAATGCCTGAAATTGCACATTTAGTAAATAGTGGTAAAGTTGCTGTAGTAGCAAATTGTGGAAATTTAATAGAACCTGCAACTAAAGCAGATTTTAAAACAAAAACAAAAACATTACCACCATTTTTATTTGCACATAATCATCAAACAAAACTTGCAATGAATGGAGAGGCATCTTTTCTTAATTATACTGGTTGGGCAGGAAGATTAGCAGATAAATGGATAGATGTTAATGGAGGAGATATTTATGGCTTTAATATAGCTATTGGTAGAACAGAACATCTATTTTATGGGGATAAAACAACACCTCTTTCAATAAGAGCAAATGGACCTACATCTTATAGTCATATAAAAAGAGAGATGTATGACTCTATGTTAGAATTAGGTTCTTCAAATATGTATAAAGAGTATTATCAAAAACTTCAAGCTCACTCTTTTTTAATGCAAGATATTATTGTAGATGATTTGAAAAATAATATTCCAATATTTAATAGTCTAAATGCTTATGGTGGAGAACTTTTCTCTTATCCTTCAGCTACAGAGTTATCTCAAAAATCACCAACTTCTGCAGATAAAAGTATGTTAAGAAGTTTAGAAACTGTTGCTAAATTGGCATATATTGGAAAGAATAGAGGAATAAAAAGACAAATCTTTTTTGTTTTTGATGGTGGATATGATACACATAGCAATCAAACACAACAACATGCAAGAAAATTAAGAGGTCTTAGTCTAGGTTTAGGAGATTTCTATACAGCATTAGAAGAGATGGGTATGGAAAATATGGTCACCGCTTTTAATATTTCAGATTTTGGAAGAAGTACAGGAAATAATGGAGATGGAACAGACCATGCTTGGGGAGGAAACTATTTTGCATTAGGTGGAGCTGTAAAAGGTGGATTATATGGAACACTACCTGATTTAACTTTAGGAAGTGATGATGATTTATATTCAAAAGGTAGATTAATTCCTACAACTTCTATGACTCAATATTATAATACTATTTTAAAATGGTATGGAGTTGATAATGCTACCATGCAATACATATTACCTGAATTAAATAATTTCAATACAAAAGATTTAGGTTTTATGAGCTAGATGTAAAAAAGATTATTTTTTTACATTTTTTGCGATAAAGTTCAACTGTTTAATTTGAGAAGATAAACATTGAAAAAATTAGCTATATAGACAAAAACTAAATATTTTAGAATTTGACTATCTTTTTAATTATTCCCCTCTTTTAAAGCCTTAGCAATTAACTCAACAGGGTTTTGAAAGAGTATATCAATATTATCTTGGTGTAGAGAGTTACTTATTTGCATTCTACATGCACTACACTCTGCACTTACTATTTTAGCTTTTGTTTCCTCTATCATTTTAGCTTTTGGAATTCCAGCAAGTTCTGCAAAATGGTATTTTTCTGTTTGCATTGTAACACCTCCAAAACCACAACATCTACTACTATCACTCATTTCATTTATAGTATAGTTTTGAGATAGTAATGCTCTTGGCTCTTTATGGATATTTTGTACTTTTTTAGCGTGACACGCATCATGATATGTTATGGTATCTTCAAACTTTATATTTTTACTTTTTAGTACCTCTTTTAAATCGGTATTTTTTTCAAACCACTCTGTAGCCATAAAGATTTTTTTATTAAGCTCTTTTGCTCTTTTTGCCCAATCATACATTTTACGATTATTGAAAAAGACCTCCCAATCATGTTTTATCATAGCACTACAAGTAGCCTCTGGAATAATAATTGCCTCAACTTCATCTATAAAGCTTTCAAAATACTCAATATTAAATTTACTTAAAGTCTCAACAGTATAAAAATCACCTGTAAAGTAAGCAGGAGCTGAACAACATTTTTGCTCTTTTGGAATAAAAGCATCAATTCCAAGTTCAGCAAATATCTCTATTAAACTATCACCAATAGTTGTATAGTTATAGTTTGCTAAACAACCAATAAAAATGGCTACTCTTCTTTTACCACCATTATCTATATTTTCAGGATATTTATTTAGGAAACTTATTTTACTAAGAGATGGTAAAAGTCTGCCACTTTTAATTATTGGCATTGGAAATCTAGGTATTATTCCACCTCTTTTAATATCATCTTTAAAGCCACAAGTTCTAAAGGTATATCCAAGCTTCATCATAATATCCATAAGCTTTCTATGACGCAAAAGAGTAAAAAAGGCTTTTTTAAACCATGCAATACCAAATTTTTGAGCAATATCAGCACGAACTTCTTCTATAACCATATCAGTTGGAAGTAAATTTGGACATACATCAGTACAAGCTGTGCATAAAAAACAGCTCTCAAATATATCTTTAGCATTTTTATCTAACTCTAAATTACCTTGTTGGTACTGCCCTAAAAGGTCTATAAACCCTCTAGGAGATGTAACCTCATCTGCATTAACTTGATGAATGGTACAAACTGGAATACACTTCCCACACTTAACACACTCATCACTTATTGCTTTAAAATTAAAAATATCTTCTGTTCTTTTCACTCTCTTTACTTTCTCTTTTTAAATTGTTTTGGTTATATTAGCAAAATTGGATTAAATTTTGATTTTTAATTGATCAGAATATTTAATATGGCAGAGAGGAAGGGATTCGAACCCTCGATAGGTTGCCCTATACACGAGTTCCAGTCGTGCTCCTTCGACCACTCGGACACCTCTCTATTGGTTGAAGAGCGAAATTATATCAAATAGTTTTTAAAAACCAATAAATTTAAGCAAATATAAGCTTTTATTTGTTAATATTTCGTTGCCTCTTTTAGACCTATGCAATGGCATTGGTGGACAACGGGTCAGGATGGGAACATAGCAGCCCACCTACCTTTGCTGTGTGCCGTAGGTATCTGGAAGAGGTACTTTTCTTTCTTTTAATTTTAATATATAACTTTTAATAAAAATCTAATAATTTTAAATATTATAAAACTTTCATTACTGTATAATCTAATATTGCACATTAAGGAGACACTCAATATGAAACGATTTACACTACTTTTGGTTGGTTTATTACTCTTCACCTCTTCTCTTTTTGCGTTAACTGACAAAGAGTTAGCCATATCTATTAATCTATCTGGAAAGCAGAGAATGTTAACGCAGAAAATGACAAAAGAGTCATTTTTAATTCGCTCAAATATAGATAAAAAAGATAATATAGAAAAGCTTAAAAAGAGTAGTCAACTTTTTAATAAGACACTAAATGGACTAATGAATGGGGATAGTTCATTACATCTTATAGCTATAGAGAATAGTGATATACAAAAACAGCTTAAAAAAGTTAAAACACTTTGGAAACCTTTTTACAAAGAGATTAAAGCTGTTATATCCCAAAAAGCTACGGATAAAAGTTATAAAATATTAGAACAAACTAATATAACTCTATTAAAAGAGATGAATAAAGCTGTAGGCATGTATTCTTCTCAAAATAAAGATAGTAGTAAATTTACATTAGCCAATGATATTAACCTTGCAGGAAAGCAGAGAATGTTAACTCAAAAAATGGGGAAAGATTTACTATTTATATATAATAAATTTAAAACAAAACAGTACAAAACTGACTTTAAAAAATCAAGAAAGCTCTTTACTCGAACACTTAAGGGACTTTTTAATGGAGATAAAAATCTAAATTTAACAGGAACTAAATTACCTACTATAGTAGAGCAGTTAAAAGTTGTAGAAAAACTTTGGAAAGAACATCAACCTATATTAACTCATGCAGTAAAAGGCAAAGATGTAAAAAAGGCGATTGCAGGACTAGATAATATCTTAGTTGAAATGAATAAAGGTGTTATTTTATATACTAAATCGGTAAACCGTCAAAAGCAAAGACTAAAATTTGCATCTATTATTAATAGTTTTATGAATAAAAATAATATGTTAAAGAGATTAGTTAACCTATCAGGAAAACAGAGAATGTTAACTCAAAGAATGACAAAACTATCTCTTTTAGTATCATCAAATATTAAGAAAAAAGATAATATTAAAAGACTTAAAAAGTTCTCTTCATTATATAATCAAACACTAATTGCTTTTAAAAAAGGAGATAAAGAGTTAAATTGTACTCCAATTAAAACTAAAGCTATTAATAAACAGATTAAAGTTATAGAAGAAAAATGGGATATTTTCTATAAAAATATTAAAAATATTATAGATGGAAAAGATAAAAGTGGGAAATCTTTAAAATATGTAATTAATCATAATGAAGAGCTTTTAAAAGTATCTAATGAATTAGTAAAAAGATATGAAAAAGCAAATAAATCTCAAAACTATCTTGATAAGGCTAGATTACATATTGTAAATGTAGCAGGACGACAAAGAATGTTAACTCAAAAGATGACAAAAGAGAAACTTCTAATTTCAAAAGGGTATAAAGAGTATGCTCCTAAATTAGAGAAAACTATAAAACTTTTTGATGACTCTTTAAATGCTCTTATAAATGGAGATAGTAAACAGATGATAGAGAAACCTGCTAATAAGAAAATTAAAAAGCAGTTAGAAAAAGTAGCCTCTATTTGGAAAGAGTTAAAACCTCTTTATATAAAAAATAAACCTAGTTCTAAAGAGATGGCAACAATTATTAAAGAGAACCCTATTTTATTATCTGAAATGAATAAAATGGTAAAAATGTCAGAAGTTGAGATTGAATATTAGAAAATCTACCTATTAAAAGGTAGATTTTATATATCTAATTTATAGCTATCATAAACAATAAGTTTATTATTTTTTATCATATTTTTTAAACTTTTAGTATATTTTTTACCCTCTTCAGAGTATTTCATAAGATAGTTAACTAGTTTATATGGGTCTTTTGTTATTAACCTTTTTTCTCTAAATGACTCATAATCACCATTTGAAAGAGTTAGTAGATAATCATATATAGACTCTTCCATACTCTCATATTTTTTTAAATATATAGTTCTTTTTCCTCGTTTTTTAGATGCAGCCATTCTATTATCTTTTTTATTAAATGACCATACACCAAATATATTATTTGCTTTTTGAAAAAATTTAGAAGTTCCCCAACCACTCTCTATTATAGCTTGTGCAATAATTATACTAGTTGGGTGTTCTTCCATTTTACTATATAATTCATAGTTATTTAATGCCTTAAACTCTTTTCTCTTCTCTTTTAACCAATCTCTATCTTCTTTAGATATATATCCACCAACTATTATTTTAGCAACTCTATCTTGGTCACACTTTAGTTGATGTTTTGCTACTAATATAGAAGGAAGCATCATATCTATAAATTTCTGTTTTTTCTCTTTAATAGTTAATAATGAAAACTCAACAGAGTTTGTATATAAAATAGGCTCTACCTCTTTATTATTAATAGGAAGAATATCTTCACTACTTTTAGGAGCTATTTTTTTTATTTTTACAACTTTATCTTGTATAGCATGACTATTAACTATTTTTATATCACTAAAATTATGAGATATAGGCAGACGCTTTTTCACTTTAGTTTTAGCTATTTTAAAAGAGGACTTATAAGGGGAATGGTTATTATATAGGTAGTATGCAAAAAATAGAAGTAGTTGAGTTAGAATAACTAGTAGTAGTATTTTGATAATTTTTATTTGATTATACATTTCCCCTCCATAACAATAAATAATAATTTTCTTTTTTTTAAAACCAAATTATTATAAAAGTATATCTTATAAAAATTAAAATTAACCTGATTAAAGAGGAATACGAAGTTTCTCTCCTACATAAATCTGGTTTGGATTTTTAATTATTTCAGGATTTGCCTCAAAAATTTTTACATAACTATCATAATCTCCATAAGCTCTTTTTGCTATTTTAGATAAAGAATCTCCTTTTTTTACAATAATAATACGCATCTCATTTGAACGAACTTTAATCTCTTTTTTAATCTCTTTTGCATAATCTGAACTATCTTTATCTAAGGAGTTCTCTTTAATCGCATTTTTTAGTTCTATAGATAGATTAGATAGTGTATCATTTGTATATTTATCCTCTTTAGGACTATTTACAACTATTTTATTATAGTGATTTATATCTTTTAAAGATAGACTCTTTTGAACTATTTTTTTACTATTTATACTATTTATATTTAAATTTTTATCACTATTTAACCTATCTACCTCTTGAGATAAAAGCTCTTTTGTATATTCATCGTCACTAACTACTTGAGTGTTTTTCTTTTTCTTTAGTTTACTCATTACAATCTCTACAATATTAGCTATCTCCTCTTGAGTTAAATTTAATTTTGAACTATTACTAATTTCTCTCTTTACAATATTAATTTTATCCTCTACTTCACTACTCTCTTTAGGCATCTCTTGCGATATTTTAAAATTATTATCTTTTTTAATACTATTTTTATTTGATATATATAAATATCCAAAAAATAGTAATCCTAAAAGAAATATAATCACTAACAGTTTTAAAATAAGTGTTAGATAATCTTGTTCATTGTTATATTGATAATAGCTACTCCTATAACTATTATAGAAATCACTATTTGAATTGCTCTGTTTACCATAATACACTTTTTTCTCCTTATACATGTTTTAAAATATTAAATTAAATAATATAATTAAACTTTTTTAGTTATTTTATGTTCTATTCTAGCATTTTAAAACTTAATTTACAATTTAAATTTTATTATTAAGTTAATTCTTTATCTGTTTTTTCTTATCTTCACGATTTTAACACTTTCTGTTGTTATAATTTTGCCATGAGAGTCAGAAACATTCTCCTTCAATTATCCCCCTAATTGATTCTCATAAGATAGCTTCTTATTAATAAAATATTTTCCCCCTATATTCGACTAGAAGAGTTTGAAGCTATCAAATAAATTCTAAGTTTTTATCTGTATAATCAAATTTCTAATTTAACAGGAGATATACAGAATGGATAGAAAAAAAATCTATAATCCCGAATCACAAGAGAGAACAGGTGATAGAAAAATATTTGGTGGAGACCCTACAGGAATTTTTGAACTTAATGATATAAAGTATCAATGGGCATATAATTTATGGGAAGTTATGTTAAATAATACATGGTTTCCAAAAGAGGTCGATATGACACAAGATGTATCTGATTATAAAAGATTAACAGAGCCTGAAAAAACAGCCTATGATAAAGTTTTAGCACAACTTATATTTATGGATAGTCTTCAAACTAACAATTTAATTGATAATGTAAACCCTTTTATTACCTCACCAGAAATAAATCTTATATTGGTTCGTCAAGCTTTTGAAGAGGCTTTACATTCACAGAGTTATGCTGTTATGGTTGATAGTATATCTCAAAATAGTGATGAAATCTATCAACTATGGCGTAAAGATATGAGGCTAAAGAGTAAAAATGATGCTATTGCTAAAGTCTATTTAGAGTTAAGTCAAAATCCAACCGATAGCAATATTGTAAAAGCAATGTTTGCAAATCAGATTTTAGAAGGGATTTACTTTTATAGTGGATTTACATATTTATATACATTGGCAAGAAGTGGTAAAATGCTAGGTTCTGCTCAAATGATTAGATTTATTCAAAGAGATGAAGTTACACATCTTATTTTATTTCAAAATATGATTAAATCTACACAAAAAGAGAGACCTGAACTTTTTACAAAAGAGTTAATGAGTGATGTTTACGATATGTTTAGAGAAGCTGTTAATTTAGAGGTTGAATGGGGAAAATATATAACACAAGGTCAAATATTAGGTTTAACTGATGATATAATTGAACAGTATATTCAATATTTAGCTGATGATAGACTAAAAGCCGTTGGAATGAAAAAGCTATATAATGTAGAACACCCTATTAAATGGGTTGATAACTTTTCAAGTTTTAATGACCAAAAGACAAACTTCTTTGAGGGAAATGTAGCTAACTACTCTAAAGGTAGTTTAGATTTAGATGATTTTTAGGAGAGTAGATGTCTTATCTATCAAAAAAAGAGTATAGCCTTGCTATACTCCAACTTAAAACCCAAGCCTCATATAGAAAGAATTTAGAGACCTTAGTTCATTGCATAAAAATAAATCAAGATAAAAACCTAATAGTAGCTCCAGAAGTCTATTTAACAGCTTATGATTATGATAATTTTAAAGAAGCTTACTCTTTTTATAATATAGCAATAGAAACTATTTTACCTCTTATATCAAATCAAATTTTGATTTTTACTATAATAAAAAAAGAGGGTGAAAAAGTTGTAAATCAAGCTATTGTTATTTATAACCATAAGATTGTATATAGACAAAATAAGTATAAACTATTTAAAATAGGAGATGAACATAAATATTTTACTGCAGGAGAGAAAGAGGATATTAACCCATTTACTATTAATGGAGTAAAATATGCCATTATTATCTGCTTTGAGTTACGATTTAAAGAACTTTGGAAAAGAATAGAGGGAGTTGATATTATTATTATTCCTGCTATGTGGGGAAAAGCTAGACAAAAACATTTAGAGATACTATCTCAAGCATTAGCTATTATGAACCAATGTTTTGTAGTTGTAGCAAATTCAGCCAATATTGATATGGCAAAAAGCTCATCAGTTACCTATCCATGGGGAGAATTAACTAAAAATAACAAATTAAAACTTATTAGTAATAATATTGACCTAAAAGAGGTTACAAAAGTACGCAGATTGGTATCTATGAGATAAATTAGCTCTTTGTTTACTTACTGTTTACCTTTATCCTATATAATACATCTAAGAAAGATATGAAACACATACACTCCTTTGTAAAACTTTATTAACTTCTCCTTTGATAAACGAAAAACTCCCTCTTTCATATCTTTCATAACCATAAAATAAAACCCATAAAAAGTTAAAAAATATGTATGATACAATAATAATTGGAGCAGGTGCTAGTGGCTTAGTCTCGGCTATTGTTTTAGCAAGAGGTGGCAAAAAAGTTCTTATATTAGAAAAAAATAGTAAAGTTGGAAAAAAACTTTTAGCTACAGGTAATGGAAAATGTAATATTACCAATTTAAAACCAACCCCCAATAGATTTTATTCACAAAATCATAAATTTATATTAGAAGTTCTAAATGGATATAACTACCACTCAATAAAACACTTTTTTAAATCAATAGGTTTAGAGCTTATAGTTGGAAAAGATGGAAAAGTTTTTCCTATGTCTCTTCAAGCTTTAAGTGTTGTTGAACTTTTAGAGTATGCTTGTATAGAGTTAGGTGTAGATATAATTTGTAATGCAAGAGTTACAAAAATAGCTAAAAAGAAAAACTATTTTAATATTCTATATAATGAAAAACAAATTAATAGTAAAAGTGTAATAGTAGCCACAGGAAATATATCAGCACCACAATTAGGTGGAGTAGACGATGGATTAGAGTTTGCTAAGAGTTTTGGACATAAAATTATAAAACCATATCCTGCATTAGTTCAACTTACATCAAATCTAAAAAATCTAAAAAAAATTGCAGGTGTTAAAATTGAGAGTGAAGTTTTACTAAAACTAAAAGATAGAACTATTAGAAAAAAAGGTGATGTTCTATTTACAACCTATGGAATATCAGGACTTGCTATTTTAGATATTAGTAAATCAGTAATAGAAGAGCTTAAATATAAAAAAAGCGTAACCCTAACTATAGATTTAATGCCAAAACTAACTAAAGAGCAGTTACTTTCTCTTATAAAAAAGAGTATTAGAAAAAAAGGTATTAAACCTATAGATATATGGTTAAAAGGATTTATAAATAAAAAATTAATAGGAGTTATATTAGATAATCTAAAATTTAAAGATTTAATTGAAAAGGATATAAC
>JAMOOP010000171.1 GCA_027065385.1 Campylobacteraceae bacterium
AAAGAATCTATAAAATTTATTCTTGAAGACTATTACAGGGTTGCCTGACTATAACTTTTTTTTATAATTAGTTATAGTTACAGCTAGAACATTGTTTATTTTGTGCTAGTTTTGGTGACTCTAAAAGGTTGGAGTAGAAACTTAATACAGATAGGATTAGTTATATTAACCCTTATTGCACTTGGTACGATTATTAGTGCTATATCTGTAGGGCTTTTAGGAAATCCTGATATGATGATAGCAGGAAATGGCTCATATTCCCACTTTTTAAACTGGTATAGTGACCGTGTTTTAGATACTATTACTCAACCTACAACGATTACTCTCTCTATTTGGTACTATAGAGCTTTAATATTAATATGGTCTGTTTGGGTTGCTTTTTCTCTTATTAAATGGTTAAAGTGGGCTTGGTTTGTATTTACTAAAGATGAAGTTTGGAGTAAAAAAGAGAAGAAGTAGAAAATAATCTATCTTCTACTCCCACCTCTATAACTGAACTCTCGGCTTCCTCTTCTACTTTTTGCAAAACATTTATCACATATTGAGAACTTATATGTAAAATCAAGTATTTTATTACATCTACTACAATGCTTAACAAAATTACCTTGATTTAAAGATGCCTCTATAAATCTATTAAGTCTCCCTCTTGCCTCTAGTGCCTTTTTAGTGTGTGGGAAATGGTCTGGAAATTTAAAAGATAACCATAGATATAGAGAAATCTCTCTTACTCTATCTTCTGCATTTAACATCTGCTCATTTGTTTGTGCAAATTTTGGTAAATCTCTAGGAGGTATATACTCTACCATTTTTTGAGCCTCTAATCTTTTAATATATCTATGAAGAACAGACTCTATATATGGTGAAGAGATAGAAGCTGGTGCGCAAGATAGATAAAATCTTGTTTTTAAATCTAAATCGTAGGCATCTACTATTGATGCTATCTCTAACATAGACTCTATATTTCCAGCTACAAAAGGTCCTTCAAACTCCATATTATCAGCAAAAAATTTTAATATAACTGATATATTATCTGTCTCTAAAATATCACCAATTAATATAACATGTTCTAAACTTGCCATTACTGAAAATGGTAAATTTATAGATGGAAGAGGAGTATTAAATTTTTCTGTTATAGTTTTTAAAGATGTACTATCCATTGCCCCAATATATCCAACCTCCTCTAAACCATATCTCCCTGCACGACCTGAAATCTGTGCCACCTCTGTGGGTAGAAGTTTTCTTCTTCTTAATCCATCAAACTTATTATCTGTTGAGAATATTAGAGTTTTAATAGGCAAATTTAACCCCATAGCAATAGCATCCGTTGCTACTAAAATATCACTCTCTCCCTCTCTAAATCTTCTAGCCTCTTCTCTTCTAACTTCTGGCGATAGATTTCCGTAAACTACAGATACTCTATATCTTTTAGATAACTGCTGTTTAAGTCCTAAAACATCTCTTCTTGAAAAGGCAACTACTGCTGTTCCTTTCTCTATGGATTTAATAGGTGTTGGATTTTTTAATAGTTTTAGCTCATTTTTTCTATTAAAGTGTATAACCTCTAATGGCTCTTCTAAATATTCACAAAGTTTAGTTACAGCATTAAGTGCATCTAAAGAGCCTGTTAATATTACCTTTTTAGCAGGAACTCCAATAAGTGCATTAGCCCAAGCCCAACCTCTATCTCTATCATCTATCATCTGTATTTCATCAATTACAGCTACATCAACCTCTACAGAGCCATTCATCATCTCTATAGTAGAGGAGATATGAGTTGACTCCTCATCTATAATCTCCTCTTCACCTGTAATTAAAGATACATTTACACCACTTGATTTTAAATTCTCATACCCCTCTAGTGCCAAGAGTCTTAAGGGTGCTAGATAGTACCCTGTTTCTGCCTTTTTTAAATGTTTAAGTGCCTTATAGGTCTTTCCACTATTAGTTACCCCTACATGAAATATTATCTCTCTTTTTAATCCTCTAGCCAATGGAAATAGAGATTTAAAATCACGAATAGTTTTTGCTAACAGCTCCTCTTTTCTCTTTTTCTCTTTTATGGGTTTTATATATTTTAGAAATTTATAACGAACTCTTCTTGCTATTTTATCTGATATATCAAGATATTTTGATGATATAATGTGTGGTTGAACGAGTTGTAGTATCTTATGTTTAATTATAGAGTCATCTAAATATAAACCATCACCTAATTCCATTAAAGTGGACTCTAAATCCAATATTCTATTTTCAAAAATATCTCTTCTTCTATAGTCAAGGGCTAATATATCCTCTTCTATTGGTAGTTTTTTCTCTTGCCATATAAGATTATATATCTCTTTTCTTTTATATCTGATTTTTAGTACATAAGGTAACTCTTTTTCGTATAGAGAGTATATCTTATTTTTAGAGATAGATATATTCTCACCCTCAATAGTTATAATATACTCTTTATCCCCAATAACTCTTTTTAAAATATCAAGTGGTATCTCTATATGATACAAATCATCTTCAGGGGGCATTTTTCTAATAAGCTCATTTATCTCATTAGATTTTAAATATAGATGTCTTTTATTTACTTTTGTCTCTAAAAAGTTATTTATGTAGTTTCGTTTTTTCTCTATAGCTTTATTTTTTAGCTCATTTAATCTACTCTCAATAAAATCTAAATCACCATTTACACTATCTGTAATAGTTAAAAGAGATTTAGTAAAAGTTTCATCTATTAAATTAAACTCATAAGAGTTATAAAACTCCATTTTAGAAGAGTTATTAAATATAACATCTAATCTACTCTCCCAATATCTAATCTTCTCTTCAACTCTTATATATTTTAGTCGATTATAAATTTTTTCTTGAGTGATTTTAGATGTTTTCATATCTATAAAAGAGGATAAAATTTGGTTCTCCTCCTCTTTTGTGTGGTCATAGTTAGATAAAAGAGAAAGAATATAATCAACTTTATCAAGCTCCTCTTTTTTATCTAAAGAGTCAACTCCTAACTGCTCTAAATAGTCTAATATAATAACTCTAACATTACTATTACCCTCCGACCAAACTTGTCTTAAGGATCTTATCATCTCTTTTTTAGTAAACATAGCCACTTTTAAATCTAGTAGCATAGTTAGTTCAATTAGTATATTTTCATCAATTCTCTTTATACCCTCATCAAAGGGTTCACCACTCATTAACTCTCTTACTCTATTATTTATCTTTATATTCTGTTTTCGCTTTTTTTTTGCCATTAATTTACATTTTCTCTAACAGAAGTCTTACAACCTCTCTATCATCAAAATGAATTTTATTCCCCTTAATCTCCATATAATCTTCATCACCTTTACCTAAAATCATTAGAACCTCATCTTTTTTAAGCTCTTTTAGTGCCTCTTGTATGGCAAAAGCTCTATCAACCATAGCTCTAACATTTGATTGGTCTTTTATTCCTTTTAGTATATCTTTAATAATTTGAGCTGGGTCTTCATCTCTTGGATTATCGCTTGTAACAAAAACTTTTTTAGCAAATTTAGAAGCAACTGCTCCCATTCTAGCCCTTTTTGTTCTATCTCGATTACCACCTGCTCCAAATACAACTACAACATCTCTATCTTTCATACTATCTAAAACTTGTACCATTCCATCATCTGTATGAGCAAAATCGACGATAACTAAAGGGTCGCTACTTACAACCTCCATTCGTCCAGCAACTCCTGCAAAGTTAAGAACAACCTCACACACCTCCTCTATACTTTTACCTGTTAACATAACAGTTGCACCAATAGAAGCCATAAGATTAAATAGGTTAAAGAGACCAACCATTGGAGAGGTAAATGATGCCTCTTTGCTTAAATGTTTTACACCTGCTACTATTCCATTAGTTAAAGAGAAAGCTTGAACTTTAAAAGTTGCTGGTTCATCAACTCCATAACTTTGAGCATTTTTTGGGTTATATGTAATATTTTTAATATCATCTTTATTTAAAAGTTTTGGAGCTTCATCTGCAAAGAAACGGCTTTTAACTGCTCTATACTCCTCTACAGTTTGGTGATAATCTAAATGGTCACTTGTTACATTGGTATGAACTTTAAGAGCAAACTCTATATCTTCTATTCTATTTTGGTCTATAGCGTGAGAGCTAACCTCCATAATAAAATATCTACAACCTCTATCTTTGGCTATTTTTTGATGGTTTAGAGTCTCTAAAATAGAAGGGGTTGTCATAATCTTCTCTTCCATTCTCTCTTCATTTACAAAAAACCCTCTAGTCCCTTGAAGGGCTACCTTTTTGCCTAAATCTAATAAAAATGAGTAAATTGAAGCTGTAACTGTAGTCTTTCCGTTAGTTCCTGTAACACCAACAGATTTTATGGTATCTAATCCCCATTTTAATATTAAATCTTTAGGAGTTATAAAAGAGGGTTTATCCTCAAGTTTATCAAAATATTTTTGGTTTTGAGCTGTTAACAGAAATAGTGTATCTTTATCTAATTTTGAACTATCATCTGTTAAGTAGCTATAACCATCTAAGTTATAATCTAATTTCACCTATATCTTCTTTATATTTATATTTGTCTATTTTTTATTTTCGTCCAATTTATAGTATAATTCATATATATCTTGACTCTTTCCAAATGCACTACTCATGGAGTCTAAAAATTGTTCTGCTAAATCGTGCTGACCACGATTAATTAATTGAGTAATAAAATCAATATACTCATCTTTCCCTTTTAATATAACTTTTGTAGAAAACATTACATCTTCAAAAGCTCTACTAAAATCACCTCGACTCTCAACAAAAACTAAAAAGTCTTTATATCCTATGCCATCTTGATAATCCACTTTATCATCTATAGGAGAGAGAAGTTGACCTATTTGGTCTTTGGTACTATCTAGTGTAGATATAAGATTTGTCATAACCTCACCAGCGTCCTCTTGCTCTTTTTTAATAATTTGATAATAGTCATAAAGTGCTTGAGCCTCTTCACCACTCTCCATACCTATATCACAAAGAAAAGCACCTATCTTTGCATCACCATGAGTTGGATACTCTCTTAATAGCAATCCGTAGGTTGTTAATGCACTCTCATATTGTCCAAGTGAAAATTGCTCTTCTGCTCTAGTTAATAGTCGATTGATATTTACTTTTCTCATAATTTTATCCTAATTGTTCTAATTTATCTTCCCAACCGTGGGGAACATTCATAACCGTTATATCTGGATGTATCATAGTTTTCATCTCTTTTTCAATACCAAATTTAATAGTTGTTCCTGAACTCCCACAGCCAACACATGCACCTTGAAGTTGCACAAAAACAACTCCATCTTTAATATCTATTAATTTTACATCTCCACCATCTTTTTTAATCCAAACAGCAGCCTTATCCAAAAGGTCTGTAACGATAGGTTTTAACTCTTCATCTGTAAATGGAAGCACTTATTTTTCCTTAAATATAATTTATTACTCTATTTATACATAATAATTTCTACTTTGTCAAGAGACTATAGCTACTTTAGTCTATATATTTATATTTTCTCTAATAAATTTCTCAATCTTTCAATAACATATAAAGTTTTTGAGATTACAATATACCAAATCTAAACAATAGGACACAAATGATTAGAAAAATATTCAAAAAAAAACGGGCAAATGGCAAAATAGACCAATTTATAAAAAAATATAAAATACCTAGAGAGTATCTATCTGTAAACAGAAAGTCCATAACTAAAGGTATCTTTATAGGTCTATTTTGGGGTTTTATCCCAATGCCTATGCAGATGTTAGCAGTTCTTGCTATGACACCGTTTTTTAAATTTAATGTTCCTATTGCTATATCTATGGTTTGGCTTAGTAATCCAATAACCATGCCTTTTATGTACTATATGGAGTACCAAACAGGCAATTTTATATTGGGTAGAGATGGTTTAGAAAATATTCAATTAACTCTAACTTGGTTTAGTGATAATTGGGATAATATCTTAGTTCCACTCTATGTAGGAACTATACCATACTCTGTTTTTGTCTCAGCCATAATCTATTTTATTGTTAATAGATTATGGATAGCATCTGTTAAAAAAGCAAAGCCACATAAATTCAAATGTTAAATTAAAGTTTTAATAGTCTTATACCTATTGTTGGGACTCTTTTCTTAGGTCTCAATATAAAAAGTGCTGATAAAAAGATAACTAAACCTATAATAACTTTGATTTCCATTTCTAACTCCTATGTGTGAGAGAGTACTCTCTTCTGTTTTTTTATATTAATGCCCCCTTAAAACATCTTACTAATACACATTATTATATAAAATAAATTTTTAAATATAAATTAAATAGTCACGATTTCTCACTAAAATAAATAAAAAATAAGTTTTTAAATGTAAATAATATTTTTAAGTATAAATTATAAAATAAATAACTTATATTCTCCTTTCTTGACTTTAATTAGAAATAGCGTTAAACTTTTAAAAAAGAGAATTAAAGGATAGATTATAAAAAGATATTTAAAAGCTTTTACCCTTATTGAGGTTATTATGTCGGTTATTATTGTATCTATAGTTGTTATGGGTGCAATGAAATTACAAGATAAAAACCGTGATATGGCAATATATATATCACAAAGAGGTAATAGTGAACTAGATAACTCTCTATTTTTAACACCTAAAATATATAAATATAATAAAGATGAGAGAGATGCTTACGAGCTACTTAGAAATGAGTTTAATATAAAAGATGATAAGAGTAAAGAGGTTTTAAAAAAGATTATTAAAAAGATAAATATTACAGAAGATAAAGAGATACCAATCTCTTTAGAGAAAAACTCAGAACCAATCTTTACTTTCTATACAAACGAGATTTTATTAAAAGGTAAATACCCTGCTAGATATTATAATTTTAGGTAGAATTAAAAGCTATAATATATAATAGTTAAAATAAAAGGAGAGAATATGCAACCTATAAAAAATATAGAGATACCTATGACAAAAGAGTTAGAAGAGTTCTTTAACTATCGTTATCAAGGGCAAACAAGAAAACTTATTAATGAGTTTTTAACCTATTTAAATACACAAAAAAAAGCTTATGAGATTAATAAATCTCTACATCAAGTTAAATTAGGGCAAACAAACGATATTGGAAAACTCCTTGATGAACTTTAAAACCACAGAACTTTTTAATAAACAAGCTAAAAAAAGAGATAATAGATGAGAATTTATTAACTGATTTAATCGAGAACTTATAGGCTAATAAAATGCTAACATATATAATAAAACGACTACTATACGCAATTCCGATTTTAATTGGTGTAAACCTTATTACTTTTATGCTTTTCTTTATGGTAAATAGCCCTGATGATATGGCAAGAAGTCAGCTTGGAGCAAAACAGGTAACTCCTCAAATGATAGAGGCATGGAAAGAGCAAAAAGGGTATAATAAACCTCTATTTGTTAATAAAAAGGCTAGTGGAGTGGATAAATTGACCGATACTCTATTTGTTCAAGAGTCTTTAAATCTCTTTAGTTTCAATTTTGGATTTTCTGATAGCAATAGAGATATAGGCGAAGATATAAAAAGTAGAATGATGCCTAGTTTAGCTATTGCTCTGCCCTCTTTTATTATAGCACTAATTACAAATATATCTTTAGCTCTGCTTTTAGTTCTATTTAGAAACTCTCTTTTAGATACATCTATGATGATAGTGGCTGTTATGATTATGTCTATCTCTTCTCTATTTTATATTATAGCAGGGCAAGTAATCTTTTCTAAACTTTGGCATTGGTTTCCAATATCTGGGTATGAGAATGGATTTGGTGCTATTAAGTTTGTTATTTTACCTATTATAATAGGTGTCTTTGCAGGGATTGGCTCTAGTGTTAGGTGGTATAGGAGTATATTTTTAGAAGAGATAAATAAAGACTACATAAGAACAGCAAGGGCTAAAGGGCTTTCTGAAATATCTGTACTCTTTAAACACCTTTTGCCAAATGGTATGTTACCAATATTAACAGGAGTTGTTGTTATTATTCCTACTCTTTTTATGGGTAGTTTAATTATGGAGTCATTTTTTGGAATACCAGGACTTGGGAGTTATACTATAGATGCTATTAAGGCTCAAGATTTTGCTATTGTTAAGGCTATGGTATTTTTAGGCTCCGTTTTATATATAGTAGGACTTATTTTAACAGATATTTCATATACACTCTTTGACCCTAGAGTAAAATTAGGATAAGATATTATTAAAAATAGAGGAGCTATAGATTATGAGATTTATACTACTAGGCATAATTGCTACTATATTAACTTATGCTAAGACGGGTGAAGAGATTTTTAAAAAGAGGTGTGGTAGTTGTCATATCGACTACATTCCTCAAAGTAAATTAATTAAAAATTATGAAAATGGAAACCAAGAGTTAAACTTAACAGCACCAACTCTAACAGATTTTGAAGATTGGGTTATTGAAAATTTTAAAACTATGCCTCCTATAAAATTAAGTGAAGAGGAGGCTGAACTTTTAGCTCCATATATATTTAATTTTGCAGAAAAGATGATGGTTTCTCACTCTGTGAAGCGATATAGTTACGAGGAGGCACTAAAAAAGGCACAAGATGAGAATAAAATTGTAATGATAGAGGGTTATATCCGTTTCTGTAGAGGGTGCATTAAGATGGATAGAGAGGTTTTTGTAGAAGATAGAGTAAAAAAGGCATTAGATAAAAATTTTGTAGTTGTTAAGATGAATATGCTTTTAGAAAAACTTCCTCTTAATCTGAAATCTATGGGAACACCTGCTTTTTACTTTATAACAAAAGATGGAAAACATGTTATAGATAAAATACAAGGGACAGGAACAGTTGAGGAGTTTTTGGAGCTATTAGAGAATATTAGGCAGAATGTAAAAGATGGAAAGTTTCTAAAATAATGAGTTTAACACTACTATGGACAGATATTATGGTTTGGATTTTGCTATTTGCTACTGTTGGTTGGGGATTTGTAATCTCTAAATCTCCACAAGTACAAAAACAGTGGCGTACTATATTTAAATCATCTATCGCTTTAGCTTCATCTATTGTACTACTATTTTATCTGTTTTTTGCTCTACTTGACTCTGTCCATTTTCGTATCCAATCGTCTGATGGCTATAAAGGTAAGATGATAACTCTTTTAGATATGGCATTTGAGCATAGAGTTAAAGATAAAGAAAGAACATACTCTGCACCATTTGCACTAAACGAGTATGTTAAAGATATATCTATTGATAAAAATGGTAATACCATTTGGCAATATAGACCTCTAAAGTATGTTCATAGTGGAAATATACTCTTAAACTCAATATTGGCTTTAGTTGTAGGTGGGGTTATAAGTTTTTTATTAATATGGCTACATAAGAGTTGGAGAAGAGATGAGAAGAGTGAGATACCTTGGAGAGTAGCTTATGGTACACTCTTTTTTCTTATTACAACTTTTAGTTGGCTATATATTATGAGTTTTGATTATCATGTATTAGGAACAGATAAGGTTGGTGGAGATGTACTCTATCAGAGCTTAAAGAGCATTAGAACAGGTGTTTTAATTGGTGTTTTAACTACTCTTGTTATGTTACCTATGGCTATAGCTTTGGGGGTTAGTGCAGGTTTTTTTAGAGGGTGGATTGATGATATTATTCAATATATCTATACCACTCTAAACTCAATTCCAAGTGTACTTTTAATCTCTGCAACTGTTCTTATTATGCAAGTTGTTATGGATAATCACCCACAATGGTTTGAGACAACACTAGAGAGGTCAGATTTAAGACTTCTATTTTTAGTTTTAATATTAGGAGTAACATCTTGGACAGGGCTATGCCGACTGCTTAGGGCTGAAACTTTGAAAATATCTCAAATAGAGTTTGTAACTGCATCTAAAGCTTTTGGTGTTAGTAGATTTAATATTATTAGAAGACATATTATCCCTAATCTTATGCACATTATTCTTATATCTGTTGTATTGGATTTTAGTGGATTGGTTTTAGCTGAAGCTGTTTTATCTTATGTTGGTGTTGGGGTTGACCCAACTATGTATAGTTGGGGAAATATGATAAATCAAGCAAGATTAGAGATGGCAAGAGAGCCAATGGTGTGGTGGTCTCTATTTTCATCTTTTATATTTATGTTTGTTTTAGTTCTATCTGCTAATCTATTTTCTGATAGAATTCAAGTTGTGCTTGACCCTCGGAATGAGGTATAAGGTTAAACTATAGAGGTTTCCCTATAGTTTAAAAATTAAAGTGTTTTACCTATATGTTCAACCTTACCAATAGCTGAAGCAATAGCCATAGAAGATTCACCTGCTTTTAAAAGTAATTCCTTTGCATCTTCTATTGCTCGTGCTAGTTCACTACCTTCACCACTAATAGCTACTGCACCATCAACAATACAAAGAGTTTTTTCCTCTTCTACTTTTACATAACCTGCATTAATTGCTACAGATAGCTCTTCTTTATCTTTTGTTTCTATAACAATTACACCTGTATTTAGTAGTGATACAAGTGAAGAGTGTTCAGGTAAAACACCAAATTCACCCTCGCTACCTGGTAAGGTTACTTGTTTTACTTCATCATCAAAAATGACACCTAAAGGTGTCACAATTTCAAGTTTCATGAGCTTCATTGTCTGCTCCTTTTAACTATTTAGACTTAGCTAAAATTTTCTCGTTCTTAGCAATAGCCTCGTCAATATTTCCAACCATATAGAATGCAGCTTCATTCATATCGTCATATTTACCTTCAATTAGACCTTTGAACCCTGCTAATGTATCAGCTAGTTCAACATATACACCTGGACTTCCTGTAAATACTTCTGCAACATGGAATGGTTGAGATAGATATTTTTCTATTTTTCTAGCTCTCTCAACTGTATTTTTATCCTCTTCTGAAAGCTCGTCCATACCAAGAATAGCAATAATATCTTGTAAATCTTTATACTTTTGTAAGATAGATTGAACACCTCTTGCAATATCATAATGCTCTTGACCAATAATTGTTGGGTCTAACATTCTTGAAGTACTATCAAGTGGGTCAACAGCAGGATAGATACCTTTTTCTGCAATACTTCTATTAAGTACTGTTGTAGCATCTAAGTGAGCAAATACAGAAGCTGGTGCTGGGTCAGTTAAGTCATCAGCAGGAACATATACAGCTTGAACAGATGTAATTGAACCTTTTGTTGTAGATGTAATTCTCTCTTGAAGTTTACCCATTTCACTAGCTAATGTTGGTTGGTATCCAACAGCTGATGGAATTCTTCCTAAAAGTGCTGACATCTCTGAACCTGATTGTGCAAATCTAAAGATATTATCAATAAACATAAGAACATCAAGACCCATTTCATCTCTAAAGTACTCTGCCATTGTAAGACCTGTTAAAGCAATTCTATTTCTTGCTCCTGGAGGTTCACTCATTTGACCATAGCACAGTGCAACTTTATCAAGTACATTAGACTCTTTCATTTCAAAGTAAAGGTCATTTCCTTCTCTTGTTCTTTCACCAACACCTGCGAAAACTGAATATCCACTATGTTTCATAGCAACATTATTAATAAGCTCCATAATAATAACGGTCTTACCAACTCCAGCACCACCAAATAGTCCTACTTTACCACCTTTATTATATGGTGCTAAAAGGTCAACTACTTTAATACCTGTTTCAAATACTTCTGTTGCTGTACTTTGCTCTTCAAAAGCAGGTGGGTCTCTATGGATTGAACGATACTCTTTTGCAGAAAAATCACCTGCATCATCAACAGTCTCACCAATAACATTAAAAATTCTACCAAGAACCTCTTCACCAACTGGAACTTTAATTGAATCTCCTGTAGCTTTAACTTCTTGACCTCTTACTAGACCTTCACTCATATCCATAGCAATAGTTCTAACTCTTCCATCACCTAGTTGTGCTGCTACCTCTAAAACTAATCTTTGGTCTCCGTCCTCTAATTTAATAGTTGTTTCTAATGCTTCATTAATTGCTGGAAGGTAATCCGTAAAATCAACATCAACAACTGGACCTAGTACCTGTACTACTTTACCTGTCATTATATATTCTCCTCTTCTTATTTCAACGATTCCATACCACTGATAATCTCAATGAGTTCAGTCGTAATTGCTTCTTGTCTTGCTTTATTGTACTTAACTGTTAGTTTCTGTACCATCTCACCTGCATTATTAGTAGCAGCATCCATTGCTTGCATTCTAGCACTATGTTCTGCTGCTAATGAGTTAAGAAGTGCATAATACATTGAATAATCAATATATTTTCTAACTAACGCATCTATTAGTGTATCATCATCATCAGGCTCTACTTCAAGTTCTGACATAGAGACACTATTTAAATTTACCATTGAACTATCAACTGGTAAAAGTTGTTGCTCTACAACCTCTTGAGTTATCATATTTACATATCCATTATGAATAAGTATAATCTTATCTGTCTTGCCTTGAATATAATCTTCTACAAGAGCAGATATAAACTCAGATGCTCTTTCATAATCAGGAGAAGCACTTAAATCTTCTATCTGATTAATCATCTCTATTTTATTGTATTTATAAAAAGCTATACCTTTTTTACCAATACCACTAAGTCTTACTTTACTACCAGAGTAATCTTTTAAGAGTTTATTAACTCTTTTAATTGTTTGATAGTTAAATCCACCACAAAGACCTTTATCAGCAGATACAAATACAATGTCAACTACTTTTGGACTTGGGTTCTCTTGAAAGAACACATTATCAATTTCGCCATCACTTGTATTCATCTTCTGAGCTATCTCATTAAGAAGCTCAGTTAATTTTGACGCATAAACTTTAGAGCGTTTTGCAACTTCTTCTGCTCTTTTAAGTTTAGCAGATGATACAAGTTTCATTGCACGGGTAGTCTTCTGAGTACCTTTGACACTAGAAATCTTCCGTTTAATCTCTTTTAAATTAGCCATTATTTAGCCTTATGCTGAGAATGATTCGCTAAAATCGTCTAATGCTTTAATTAGTTCTGCCTCAGTCTCATCTGTAATTTTTTTCTCATCTCTAATGCTATCTAAGATATTAGCATGTTTTGCTTCCATATATGGCATAAGCTCTGCCTCAAATTTAGTAACAGCAGATACTGGGATTTTATCTAGGTAACCTTTGTTTCCTGCTAAAATCATAACAACTTGCTTTTCAACTGGAACTGGAGAGTATGGCCCTTGTTTAAGAACCTCAACCATTCTAGCACCTCTTTCAAGTTGATTTCTACTATGCTCATCAAGGTCTGATGCAAATTGAGCAAACGCTTGAAGCTCTCTAAATGATGCAAGGTCAAGTCTTAAAGTACCTGCAACTTGTTTTGTAGCTTTAATTTGAGCAGCACCACCAACTCTTGATACTGATAAACCAACATTAATAGCAGGTCGTACACCCGAGTTAAATAGGTCAGTTTCAAGGAAAATTTGTCCATCTGTAATAGAGATAACATTTGTAGGAATATATGCTGCAACATCTCCTGCTTGTGTTTCAATAATTGGGAATGCTGTAATACTTCCTGCACCATTCTCATCACTTAATTTCGCAGCTCTTTCAAGAAGTCTTGAGTGAAGATAGAATACATCACCTGGATAAGCTTCTCTACCAGGAGGTCTTCTTAAAATAAGTGACATCTCTCTATATGCTACTGCATGTTTAGATAAATCATCATAGAAAATAACTGCATGTTTTGCATTATACATATAGTGTTCTGCAATAGTAACCCCTGCATAAGGAGCTAAGAATTGGAACGCAGAAGAGTCAGCAGCTGATGCACTAACAATAATAGTATAATCCATAGCTCCTGCTTCTTCTAGTTTTTTAACTAAAGATGCTACAGTTGATTGTTTTTGACCAATAGCTACATATACACAAATAACTCCATTACCTTTTTGGTTAATAATTGTATCTATTGCTAAAGTAGTTTTACCTGTTTGTCTATCACCAATAATAAGCTCTCTTTGTCCTCTTCCAACTGGTACAAGTGCATCAATAGCTTTAATACCAGTTTGAAGTGGCTCATGAACTGATTTTCTAGCCATAATACCAGGTGCTTTTGTCTCTAATAGTCTAGTCTCTTGAACTTCAATAGGACCTTTACCATCAACTGGCTCACCAAGAGGGTTAACTACTCTTCCTACCATTGAGTCACCTACTGGAATACTAAGAAGTTTTCCTGTTCTTTTAACGCTCATACCTTCAACTATTCCTGCCATAGAACCTAGTACTACAACACCGACATTAGCCTCTTCTAGGTTAAGAACCATACCCTTAACACCAGTTTCAAACTCTACAACTTCACCAGCCATAACACTATTTAGACCATATACAGATGTAATTCCATCTGCAACACCTACTACCTTACCAACTTCGTTGATGTCCACACTTATTTCGAAATTCTCAATTCTCTCTTTGATTATTGAGCTGATTTCGTCTGCTTGTAATTTGTTTGCCACTGCAACTCCTTCCGTTTAGATTACTTTTTATAGTGATTTTGTAATAAAATCAATTAATTGTTCTTTAACTCTCTGCTTAGAGAAGTTAACCTCAATGCCCAAATCATCAACTGTTACTTTTATTCCATCTAAATCACTCTTTTCTTGAGTTAATTTAATTGTAGAACCTGTGTATTTTTGAAGAGAACTCTCTAATTCTTGAAGCTCTTTACTATCTAGTGTGTTACTAGAAGTTACAACTCCTTCGTACTGATTACTCTCTTTTTGTAACTCTTGATTTAAACTTTTTGCAATAGTTGGAATTAAATCTAATCTTCCATTCTCACCTAAAATCTTAATAAAGTTAGTTAATGTTGTATCTGCACCTTTTACACCATCTAAAATAAAGCTTACTTTATCAGAAGATGATATTAGTGGAGAGTTTATCTTTTCAGATATATTATCATCATTAAATAAAGATGCAATAGCATTTAAAACTTCGCTATATGTAACTTTTTGTTCCGATGAAATAACCTCTAATAAAGCTCTAACATATCGTTTTGCTATTAACTCTTCCATTATGCCACCTTTTTAGATACTAGAGATACTACTTTAGAGCTATCAATAGCAATATCGCTATTTTCAATACTATTTTCTAGTAGTTCAGTAATAGTAGCTTTTACTACTTTTTTCTTTTCTACTTCCATTTTTTCATCTAAATGTTTTTCAAGAGAGATTAACAGTTCACCATTTTTCTTAACAATATTATCAACTAAAATCTTAGCTTCATCATGACTATCAGCTATTATCTCTTTGGCTCTTTTTTTAGCTTTTTCTAAATTTTCTTGAGCCAATTTCTCTTCATTTTTAGACTCTTGAAGTTTAGCTTCTATCTCTTTAATCTGATTATCTATATCTGCACTTCGACCTTTAAAGAAATCTTTAATAGGACTTGCCACAAGATAATAGATAAGTCCTGCAAAGATACCAAAGTTTAGAACTCTATAGAAAAAATCCGAGTTACTCATGCTAACTTCATGATGTTCAGTTCCACTTGCCATTGCCAATACAGGTAATACAAAAGCGATAACTAATGTAATTTTATTTAATTTCATTCTCCATCCTCCTTTATAGATTGCCCATTTTAGCTTTTAAGCTCTCTTTGAAAAGAGGTAATTGGGTTGAAAGAGACTTTTGAAGTTCCTCTTTATTATTAGCGAGTTCATCAACAAAAGATTGATATTTACTATCTAGCTCTTTTGTTTTGCTCTCAATTTTACTATCTGCTAAAGCTTTAGCTTCATTTACAGCTTTTTCTCTAACAGTATTTGCTTCTGCTTTAGCATCAGCTAAAATAGCGTCAGCTTTGGCATGTAGTTCATCGCTATTTCCTGCCATCTCTTTTGCATTTTTCAAATCATTAGCAATAGAGTTATCTCTATCGTCCATAAACTTTAACAAAGGTTTATAGAGCATTTGATTTAATAAAAACAGAAGAGAGAAGAAAACAACTAGAACAAATAACATCAAACCAAGGTTTAGGTCAAGCATTTAAACTCCTCAAAAAATTTGGCGTATTATAACTTGTTTGGTTTAATATACATATTAAAAAAAATCCACTTTAATAGTTATATCTTTTATAACTATTTATTAAATCTCTCTTGTTACAATAAGTATCATTAACTCTCATGGTAACAGTTAGAAAATATATTTGTTAAATTAGGATAAGTATATAAGTTATAGATATAAATATAGATTAAGAGTCAAGATGTAAATATCTTATAAAAATAAGAGTTATGCTATTATTTGCTAATAAAAAATATAGCTCTTAATATACATTTATGGAAAAAAATAATGAAAAAAACTCTAATAACTCTAACTTTATTATATCTACTATTTCAATTACTAAATTACCTATATCCATTAGATACAGAAAGATTATATAAACCAAAGTCAACTATTATATATGATAGAAACCATAAATTAATAGCTATTAAACTAAGTAGTGATGGGTATTTAAGAGTTCCAATTAAAGAAGAAGAGGTAAGTAGTAGTATTAAAAAGATTGTTTTAGGGTATGAAGATAGATATTTTTATAACCATTTTGGAGTAAACCCTTTAGCTATATTTAGAGCCTTATACTCCAATTTAACCAATAGCCATAAAATAGGAGCATCAACTATTACTATGCAGTTAGCTAGAATAATGCACCATAAAAAAAGAACTTTAACCCAAAAGATAGTTGAGATATTTCAAGCCCTACAGCTAGAGATGATTTATTCTAAAGATGAGATATTAAAACTATATTTAAATAATGCTCCTTATGGTGGAAATATTGAGGGGTTTGCATCAGCCTCATTTAAATATTTTAATCTCCCTCCCTCCTCTCTCTCTCTTTCTCAAATAGCATATCTTAGTTCAATTCCTAAAAATCCAAATAAAAATAGACCAAAAAGAAATAGAGATATAAATAAGATAAAAAATAGATTGCTTAAGAGATTATATAATCTAAATATTTTAAATAAAAAAGAGTATAAAAAGGCTAAGAGTGAATATATAGTAACAAATATTAAACCACTCCCCAATAAAGTACCACATCTATGTAACTATATTAAAAGTGAAGATGAGGTAAATACAACTATTGATTTACTACTTCAAAAAAGAGTTCAAGATATTATCTCTTTAGAGGTAAAGAAGTTAAATAAGTATGGTATCTATAATGGTTCTGCTATTGTTATAGATAATAGAAATATGGAAGTTCTAGCCTATATTGGTTCACAAGGTTTTTATAGTAATCATGGAGGGCAAAATGATGGTTTACGCTCTTTAATCTCTCCAGCTTCCACTCTAAAACCATTTATATATGCTAAAGCTTTAGAGGAGGGGCTTATTACGCCTTTAAAAAAGCTTTATGATGTTCCTCTATTTATTGATGGATACAGACCAACTAACTACTCTAAAAGATATTTAGGGGAGGTTACAGCATCAGAAGCCTTACAGCTATCTTTAAATATTCCAGCAGTTGAACTTGATAGATTATTAAAAGATAACTCTCTATACTCTATGTTAAAAGATGCAAATATTAGCTCATTAAATAGAGAAAAGAGTTATTATGGTAGCTCTTTAGCTCTTGGTGGATGGGGGTTGGCACTTTTTAATAATGCAGAACTTTTTGCACTTTTAGCTAATGGAGGAATTTATCAAAAGGCTACTTATATTTTGGGTAAAAGTTACCCTAAAAAAAGAGTTTTAACTAAAGAGTCTTGTTATCTTATTAGTAATATTTTAGCAAACGCTCCAAGAGTAGAATTTTCATCATATTGGGAGTTTATAAAAGATATGCCAAAAATTGCATTTAAAACAGGAACATCTGCCCATGCTAGAGATATGTTAACTATGGGTTACACTCCTAGATATACAGTTGGAGTTTGGTATGGAAACTTTTCAGGAAAATCTAGTAAACCATATAATAACAGATACGCTTCAGGACTCTTTACCTCATCTCCTACACTATTTAAGATTTTTAAACTTCTTGGAAAACAGAGTTGGTTTAGTAAACCAAAAGATATAAAAGAGAAAACTATTTGTCAAGATGCTATAGAGTTAGATAAGTGTAGAGACAAAATAAAAGATAAGACTATTGATGGTGTAAAACTTCATACTCCCTGTTCTGCTATGAGAGCAGAGGTTTTATCATATCTTATTCAAAATCAAACTATAAAATCAATAGATAGTTTATCTAAACATAGATGTTATAAAGAGTGGACAAGCTATAAACCATTAATTACCTCTCCAATCAATAATCAAACCTATACATATAACAGACTTTTACCAACAGAATTAAAAAAGACATCTTTACAGTGTTACTCTTTTGATGCAAACTCTACTATCTATTGGTTAATAGATAATAACTCACCAATTATTTCAAAATCAGGAGATAAGATATATCTCTATTTACCCCCTAAAAAACACACTATATCATGTTTAGATGAGGGGGCAAAGATAAGAACTATATCTATAGTAAATGAGGAGATTTAAATATCTCCTGTAACTACAGAAAATGAAATTTTATCTATCTCTTTATGGTTAGAGATAAAACTATTTAACTCATCTAATTTAATACTGTTTATCTTTTCTAAATCTTTAACTGTAGCACCCAATGGACGGTTATGATAATACTCTTGAAATGCTCTATTTAATCTTTGAGATAAGGTCTCATTTCTAAGTGGCTCTGAACCTAAAAGAAACTGTTTTGCACTCTCTAATTCTTCTTTGGTTACACCTTTATCTAAAAAGTTATTAACTACCTCCTTTACACTTTTAACAGCTTCATCTTTACTTTTAACTTTAGTTTGCAAATAACCCCAAAAGTATGAGTGAGTTCTATTAATGCTAAATCGACTATATGCAGAGTATGCTAAACCCTTTTTTACTCTAATCTCTTCCATAAGTCTTGAACCAAAACCAGAACTTCCTAATATAAAAGATGCCACTTTAGATAGATATAACTCTTTGCTATCAAAAGGTATATTTAGTGGACTACCAAAATATATATAAGCCTGTTTACTCTCAACTTTTGTAACCTCTATCTGCTCTTTTCCTATAGCTTTTAGTGTTGGTATTGAAGTGCTTTTTATATTTGGTAAAATATCTAATATACTACTAACCAATTCTGTAGCCTCTGTTTGGTTTATATCTCCACCCATTACAACAATGGCATTTTCTAAACCTAAGTGAGTTTCTATCTGTTTTTTTATATCTTCTAAAGATATACTTTCCACACTTTTAATAGTTCCAAGTGAGGGTTTGGCTAAAGGGGTATTAGGAAAAATCATACCTTTCATTTTTAACATAGAGATATAATCAAAATCACTCTCTTTTCTTTTTAACTCTCCAATAGTTTGAGTTTTTACCTTTTTAAGAGACTCTTTTGTATAGTTTGGGTCACTTAAAAGCTCTTTTAAAAGCTCTACTCCATAATTAAACTCACTCTTTAAAGAGCTAAGCTCTATTACAAAAGTCTCACTACCAGAGTGAACAGATAGATTAATAGCTCTATTTTCTAATCTTCTAGCAAATCCTACACTACCATCTTTTTTTGTACCCTCATTTAAAAGTTTAGCTGTTAGTTTAACTAAACCATTTTTACTATCACTCATAGAGCCAGAATTTTTAAATACCAACTGCATAGATATAATTGGCAGATTTTTATCCTCTTCAAATATAAATGGAACTTCACTATTTTTAACTTTCAGACTCTCTAACGAGGCACTCATTAATACTCCTTGTATTACTATTATTAAAATTACTATTTTTTTCATAACTTTATCCTTTTTTTATTTTAATTAATTTAAATTTGAGATAATCTATATTTTGAAGCCTCAAAATAGTTTTTATCTATCTCAATACCGATAAATTTTCTATTAAGCCTTAGTGATGCAACTCCTATTGAACCTACGCCCATAAAAGAGTTACGAATTTTATATTAATAGGCAATATTATTACTTTTGAAAAATAACATCTCTATGATATTCTAAATAGTTTTCTCTACCATTTATTTCTAAATTTTCTATATACATATTATTTTTAATGTGTAATTGCGTTCTTGTTTGATAATCTAATTGATTAGAAATAATTAAAGTTTTATCTCTTTTAAAACTTATTAAACCATTATCAAATAATTTATCATAAGTAGGGGTAAATATAAAACCATTATAAATATCTAATCTTTCTATATCATTACTTTCTGACCACGGTTTAATATGACTTGCTATTAATAGCTTTTCAAAACCTATTTTGGTAAAAGGACATATTTTTAAATTTTTTATCAAAAGCCCTCTAAAAAAACTTTGACCTATTCTCATAGTAATAGTATTTAATCTTTCTGTAATAAATACTTTATTTCTTTTAATATATTTTTGTTCATTAAAATCAAATAATGCAAATAATCCATTATCAATTTTTTTGAATGTTTTTCCTATATCCCTATATAATACTCCTCTTATTCCTGCTTTCCATTCTTTTGATTTTTTTGCATTTGGATAATATTTATCTATTTCTTGATATATTAAACTCCAACTAGCAAGACCATCATTCTTTTCCATAAGTTTTTTTATTGCTTCAACTTTTGTCATTATACAATTTTTTTTAAAATATTATTATAACTTTCAAACAGTACATTATTAATAAAATTATTTTCTAAAGCATTATTAATCAAATAAGCAGACTTTTTATACTCATCAATAACTATTTCATATCCTCTATTGCTACAACATATAAAATTCCAAAAATCTTTTCCAATTAATAGTTCATCTTTTGAAAAAAATTGTAAAACTCTTGTCTGTTTCCACTCTTTATCCTCTCCAAATCTATTATAAGCTGTAGCAAAATAACACTCTATTTTTGCATCTTTGTCTAATGAATTTGCTAAAATTGCATACTGTTCAAAGAGTGCTTCTTTTTCACTTCTAGCTTTTTTATTATCTAAATCTCCACCTATTTTTAACTCGATTAAATAGTGTCTATTTGTCTCTTTATCAAATAGATAATAGTCGCTTATATGAGTTTTAATTATAACATCAGAATTTGATTTAATATTTTTAAGCTCATCATAGTGAGATATTAATGGTTTTAAACTATTTTTACGATTTTTATACCCCTCTAATAGTTCTGCTATTTTAGCAGTCTGTTCAGGATAGAGTTTTCCCTCTACACTTGTTTTCACATCATAAAATAGTTTTGCTATATTAATTGCCATTTTTTCAAGCATATTACCCATTGAACTATCAAGTGAACGGACTAATGAAGTGTAATATTGTATCTCTTCACCTAAAGCAGAGATAAATACATTATGTATTTTCATATTAATTGTTCCATTCGGATTATTCACTTCACTAATATGTCTAGTTTCAAATACAATAGCATAAGCCTCTACTGTACTTCTAACAATCTGTCTTATTGATTTTTCTGTATCTACTCTTCTCACTGTTTTAAAATCTCTCTAAAATATTATAAGCTGTATCTCTTTTTGCAGGGTTTTCACCAATATCACGAATTAGAGAAATCATCTCCTCTTGGTTCATACTATTTGTAACACCTGCTGATGATACAACATTCTCTTCCATCATAGTAGAGCCTAAATCATTTGCTCCAAACTGTAGCGCTAGTTGTCCTATATGGCTACCTTGTGTAACCCATGAGCTTTGAATATTTTTTACATTATCTAAAAATAGTCTAGCTACTGCTAAATATCTTAAGTACTGATTTGGTGTAGTTTTACTAATTGTTGGTAGCTCTCTTTTTAGCTCTGTATTATCACTTTGATACGACCACATAATAAAGGCTCTAAATCCACCCGTCTCATCTTGAAGCTCTCTTATTAAATTCCAATGCTCTACTATCTCTCGAACTGTCTCAACAGTCCCATACATCATAGTAGCAGTTGATTTAATTTCTAACTTATGTGCCTCTCTATGAACCTCTAACCATCTATCTTTATCTAACTTTTTAGGTGCTATAATATCTCTTACTCTATCACTTAATATTTCAGCTCCAGCCCCAGGTATTGAGCTTAAACCTTTTCTTTTTAATCTCTCTAACACCTCTTTTACAGATAAATTTGACCGTTTTGCAATATAATCAATCTCTATAGCAGAAAAACCGTGAATGGTAACAGTTGGATACTTTCTATGTATATGTTCAACTAAATCTTCATACCACTCAATCTCTAATTTTGGGTGAACACCACCTTGAAAAAGTATCTGTGTCCCACCAATAGCTATTAGCTCTTCTATCTTCTTATCTATCTCATCAAATGTTAAAATATAAGCATCCTCTTTTTTCTCATGAGTATAGAAAGCACAAAATTTACAATCAACCCAACATATATTGGTATAGTTAATATTTCTATCTACCACAAAAGTAGTAACCCCTTTTGGGTGCAACTCTTTTTTTCTTTCTCTTGCCATTTTACCCAATAGTTTAAGGTCTGCTTTTTCTATAAGCTCAACAGCTTCATCTATAGTTAATCTTTTACTCTTTAAGGCACTCAATTTTTATCCTTAGAATTTTAAATTACGCAAAATAATAACTAAACTAAGCACAATATTAGATAATGATTATTTTTTATAAGCTTTTAAATCATTAAAAATCTTTTGAGCTAAAATATAAGCTAGATTTACAGGTACGGCATTACCAACCATTTTATATCCTGCCATAAGATTTTTATAATAGAACTTATGAGTGTCAGGAAATGTTTGAATTCTAGCACACTCTCTAATAGTTAATCGTCTATATAAATCCTCACTTCCTTCAACAAACCTCCTCTTATCTTTCCCAATAAGTTCCATTTTTGGAGCTTGTGGGTGGAGTGGTGCATGTCGTCCTCCTGCTTGTATAGTAAATGATGGTTCATCCCAATCTCTTACACGATTTCGAGACATAAACATAGATGAAAAGCCACCTATTGCGTATTCGTGATTATCCAAAAAGCATCTATTCCCATTGGTATAGTTTTTCTCTTTGGCAGGGATAGCACTATTTCGTATATCCCAAATAGCATCTCTTAGATATAACTTCTCTTTAAACCCTTTTGGAAACTCAAATTTTAACCCCAAGTCCTCTCTATACCCCACAAAAAAGAGTCTCTTTCTATCTTGTGGCACTATAAAATCATGTGCATTGAGCAGTTTAAAAGATAGATTATATCCACTCTCTTTAAAAAGCCTTTTAATATTCTCCAACGCTTCACTATGACGACTAGCCAACATTCCCGAAACATTCTCTGCCAAAAAAAAGAGAGGTTTTTTATCTTTCAAAATCCGTATAAACTCAAAAAAGAGTTGCCCCCTCTTATCATCAATCCCCTTTAAAGCCCCTGCTTCACTCCAACTCTGACATGGAGGGCCACCTATCAAACCTATAGCATTTGGTATCTCATTTGAGCCTATATCTACTATACTTCTTTTATCTAATTTGGTATTTGGAAAGTTTTTTTGATAAGTTTCCCAAATCTCTTTATCATACTCATTTGCCCATATAGTTTGAAATCCTGCTTTTTTAAAACCGAGGTCTAAACCTCCTGCTCCTGCGAATAGGGAGATTATTTGCATTTATCTAATGCCTCTAAAATACTTTTTGCTAATAATTCTATAATAGGAATATTAGAACTTTGAACCAAAAGTTTATAAGTTTCGTCATAGCCAATCAAATCACTTGAAATATTGAAACTATCAGGAAAGCCTTTTAGTCTTGCTACTTCTTTTAATGTTAATTTTCTATATCTTCCATTTTCTTTAATTATAAGTGTTTTTGGCTCGTCATTATTCTTAATCTTAAGGTTAATATTGATTTTCTTAAGTACATCTTTGAGTTCAAGATGATGCTTATCGTTTTTAGATATATAAAACTTTTCCTTTATTTCTTTATCTAAAATATTATTTAATTCAATATCTTGATTTCTATATTGTGAAAATTGAAAATATAATTCTAATTGTTTAAATTTAGATTTTATCTTATGGTCTGAAAATCCTATATGGTCTGAAAATCCTATAATATAATACTTATCTCTTCTTTGTATTGCTTCCATTGATATTGCAAAAAATTTATATTTAAGCTTCTCTTCAAAATAATCATATGATTGAGTATTATCAAATTCACAAAAAATAATTTTAGCTTTATTTTGAAGCATAATTTGAAGCATAAAAGAAGGTTCACGATAACGAAGTTGACGTGGTGATTGTGATTTTATTAAGCAAATATCACAATCTATTAAAAAATTTTCTTTCTGACATCTATCACTAATCTTTTTAAAATTATTTTCATAAATTTTTTTTGCATATTCATTCTTTTCATCTTCACAAGAAAATATAAATTCAGCTTTTTCCTTAAACACATTTTGAAATCCTAATCTTGTATCACCTATTCCTGTATGTAAATCTATTATTTTATAACTAGACTCTTTTATAGTATTTTGAATTTGTTTTTCTTCATAAAAATCTATATTTTTTGTATCTTTTATATATTTTTTAACTAACTCAATAATATTCTTATCAGTCACTCTTTCTAAAGTTTTTGCTTTATAAATAGAAAAAAATTTGGGTTGGGTTGTATCAGAAAATAAAGGTATATAAAAAAAACCTTCATACGAAAAAAATAAAATTACCTTTGTTAACTGAAATTTGTTTTTTGAAAATTCAAATTTTTTTATCTGTTTTGAGCTAATTAACAGTTCAATAACTTTATCACTATCCCAAAAATATAAATTTTTATATCTTTTATCCTCTTTAAATTCATTAATAATCCCCTGCACTTGATGAGTAAAATTTTTAGTATATAAAAAATAACCATATTCTAACTTTTTATGCAATACATTCGATACAAAATTTTTAATTTCAATTGAACTAAGTTTATCTTTTGCTTTACATTCAATAGCTACTGTTTCATTTGTTCTATCAATATGTTGACATAATAAATCAAATTCCATACCTGTAAAATTTACATTACTTTGAACTTTATATCTTTGTTGAATAAAAATATTATTAATCAATTTTTCAAAATAAGCACCTTTTTTAGAGCTATTTTGTTCATCAAATATTATGACTATTTCTTGTTCCATTAAATCCCTTTTATACTTTAAAAACTAATAATTTAGCTTCTATCAACTTCACAGGATTATTAGGACTCTTAATCCGAATATCCAAAACCTCAACCCCATCAATACCCAAACTCTCTAAAACATCCCTATCCTCCAAAGGTAAACTATTATACTTCTCACTCTTCATTAAACAAATCATCTGAAACCTTTTACTCTCATCATACTCATAGATATAATCAAAAATCTTATTAGGATTTGCAATATGCCACATTCCACGAATTCGTAAATCTGTAATCCCCAATGGGTCAACTCTCTTGACCTTGCCTAACTCTTTGGTTGATGTGAACTCCACATCAGAGATACTATTAATCCCACTTGATATTGTCTCTTTTATCCTCTCATAAGTCTCTTTATCGGCACAAAAACAATCACCATAAATCATCCAAAGAGAGTTTAGATGAGTGTTT
>JAMOOP010000172.1 GCA_027065385.1 Campylobacteraceae bacterium
TTTGCCATTGCAAACAAGCATTAATATCATTGTCGAGGAGAGAGTCAAAAGACCGTTACCACTGCAAGGTGAGTTAATTTGAAAAAGGATTTTTAATGGTTTTTGTATTAAGCAAGAACAAAACTCCTTTAGCCCCAACTAGCGAGGCTAAAGCTAGAATTTTACTAAAAAAAAGAAAAGCTATTGTTCACAAAGTTTATCCTTTCACAATAAGATTAAAAGAGAATAAAGAGTGTAAAAAAAGTTTTGAAATAAAGTTTGATGTAGGTGCATCAGTTACAGGAGTAGCTATAGTAGATGCTGTTAAATGTTTTTTCTTTGCAGAGATAGTGCATAGAGGAGCAGTAATTAAAAAAGCAATGGATTCAAGGAGAGCAATAAGAAGAAGTAGAAGAGATAGAAAAACTAGATACAGAGAGCCAAGATTTGATAATAGAACTAGACCTGAAGGGTGGTTACCCCAAAGTGTGAAATCAAGAGCAGACAATGTAATAAATTTTGCAAAAAAATACGCTAAATTAATACCTATTTTCTCTGTTGCTGTAGAGAGAGTATCGTTTGATACAAGCTCTATAACAAATGGAAAAAAATTGCATGGAAGAGAGTATCAAAACGGTGATTTAAAAGATACAAAGTTAAGAGATTTTATCTTCCAAAACTATAATTATAAATGCGTTTATTGTGGTAAAAAAGGAGAGGAGATAGAGCATATTGTTCCAAAATCTAAAGGTGGAACTAACTCTATTGAAAACTTAACTCTCTCATGCAGAAAGTGCAATATAGCTAAAGGCAATTTAACTTTAGAAGCATTTAGTAAGAAGATAGGCAAGGATTTATCACATCTAAAGCCTAAAAAAACACCAAAACAGGCATCAATTATTCAAAGTGCTAGAACTTATACTATAAAAGAGTTAAGTAGAAACTTTGATGTAATAGTAGGTGAGGGGTGGGAAACTTACGCAAATAGAAAAGAGGTTGGTTTACCAAAACAACACTACTATGATGCTATGTGTATTGGAAAAGAATATGAATACAAAATAGTAACAGATAAAGTTTTAGAGATTAAAGCACAAGGACGAGGAAGCCGACAGATGTGTCGAATGGATAGATTTGGGTTTCCAAGAACTAAAGCTAAAGGTTCTAAAATAGTAAAAGGTTTCCAAACAGGTGACATTGTGAAAGCAGTAGTTACAAAAGGGAAAAAGATAGGAACTTACCTTGGAAAAGTGGCTGTAAGAGCTAGTGGGAATTTTAACATTACTACCACAAAAACGACTATTCAAGGTATTAATTATAAATACTGTAGAACAATACAAAAAGGAGACGGATATGCATACGCAATATCGACAATCAAATAGAAGTCGCCACACTACCAATTCCTCCTCGCCTAAATCAAAGATTATAGACGAGGTATCCTTGGAGATAGAGAGATGAAACTAACACTTCGTCAAATGGAGATTTTTTTAAATGTCGTAAGAGAGGGTCACCTTACCAATGTAGCTAAAGGTATGGGACTTAGTCAATCGGCAATATCTATGTCTATAAAAGAGCTTGAAAATATATTAGGTAATCCTCTTTTTGATAGAATAAATAAAAAATTAATACTAAATGAGATGGGTCGCTCATTTGAAAAAGAGATTGCTCCCATAGTTAAAAGACTCAATGATATTGAGTATGAGTTTAAAAATACAGTAAATAAAGGTATGGTAAGAGTTGGTGCTAGTACTACTATTGTAGATTATCTTATGCCACCTATAATATGTAGCTATATGAATAACTATCCTGATGTAAAGGTAGGACTTAAAGAGGGTAATACTCAACAGATAGTTGAACTCTTAAAAAATGGTAAAATAGATGTCGGATTTATAGAGGGTATTGTTCATGACCCTGAAATTATAAAAGAGATTATTGGTGTTGATGAACTTGTTGTAGTCACTACTGATATTACACTTAATAGAGAAATCTTTATTGATACTATACAGAACAGAAAATGGGTATTAAGAGAAGAGGGTTCTGGAACTAGAGAGGTATTTTTAGATTATATAAAAGATAAGGTTGATAATATTAATATCTTTTTAGAATTAGGACATACAGAGTCTATTAAATCACTTCTTATGAACCATAACTGCATTACATGTATATCTAAAATAGCTGTTAAAAACGAAATTAAAAATAATAAACTACTTCGTGTACCACTAAAAAACTTTGAGTGTAAACGAGATTTTTTAATGATTTATCACAAAGACAAATATCATAGTGAACTATTTGAAAAATTTTTATACTTTACCAAAACTATGATACGACAGATGTTAGAAGAGGAGAATTAATTTAAATATTATCTGTTTAAATCTCATAAAATAGTTCTAATATAAGAGTTATCAAAATAGATATACTCTTAATATAGCAACTGTTTTATAGAATAGTACTTAAACTTAAGTTTAATTAAAAAAAGTCTATCATACTTCTTTGTATGTAACGACGAGTTTTACATGCAAAAGATGAAGATGATTGAAGTAGTATAAAGACTAAAAACGATGATATTGTTCTCATATTAAAATCCTTTATTTTATGTTTTATATTAAAATCTTAATATAAAATTTAGTAACAAATGTGAAAAAGTGATTTTTTAGAGTAAAAGTTTTAACTTTATAACCAAATCTCTTTTTAGAGATTTGATTGTTTATGCTACTACTTCAGGTATTCTAATAGTTTGCCCCTCATAAATAAGGTCTGCATCTTTAATTACTTCTAAATTAGCCTCTACAATATGTGTATATTTACTACCATCATCATAGAATTTAGTAGCAATTCCCCATAGAGTATCTCCATCTTCTATAGTATAAAAAATCTCTTCAGGTATCTCAATAGGCTCTTCTTCCTCATCAAAATTTGCATTAACCATATCCATTGTAACAAGTTGGTCTGCATTTACTTGTGCAATTCCTTCTATATTTCCAGCAATCAATATAGCTTTTTCTCTTGAATCAAAATCTTTAGCAATACCTGCTAAAGTTACAGTATCCCCATCAACTTCAACTACAAGTCCATCAACTGGTAACTCTTCAAAACTATCTTCAATCTCTTTTTTTATAGCTTCAGAGTCATTTCCTTTTCCCAATAAACTCTTTCCAGAGTTCGATACAAAATCAAAAAATCCCATATAGTTTCCTTTTAATATTAATGTTGTAGATTATTATATTATAATATACTTAATATAAAGAAGATGATTTTTTAGTAATTAGATATTAATATAATAAAGTTTATATTTATAGTATAATAAAACTCTAAAAATTTTAAGGACAAAAATGAAAAAAGTTATATTTATAATACTTAGTACGCTTATATTAATGGCTGATGGATTACCTCAAAGTATAAAAAGTACTATTAGCAATATAAGTAAAAATGGTCAAATTACTCTATCTACTAGTGTACCAAAAGGTAGAAGTGGAATTATTGTTCATAACTATGGTAATGGACTTTTTGCTATTACACATACTGCTATAAGTCTAGGTGGTAATAGAGCTAAGATAGGAGAGTATAAAGCCTTACAACATAAAAGTCTTCCAACTATTCAAACAGAGCCACAAAAAGGAGATAGTCTGATTTTTGGAAATCTATATAGTAATGTACTACTTATTGCACCAGATGAACAGAGTTATAGTAAAATTACAAAATCTATAAAAAATAGAGTTTGGATACACCCTGATATGTATGCTTATTATTTAATAAATAGTGATGAGAGTAAAATAACACTAAAAAATCTAAAAAAATTTGCAATAGAGAACCAAATAGGACTAATAGCAATAGTAGCTAAAGATGGAATTAGAGTTCTTGACCCACTTAGCAGTAGATATTTAAGAAAACTGCCACTAAATATTAATATTACAAAAGCACAATCTCCTTTTTATGCTAGATTTGAGCAGATAGATACAAATATTTTTAGTCAAGCTGATAAAAAAGAGTTCCCAGCATATTATAAAGGTATAGAGAGTATTAGATGATAGATAAAAAACATTTAAATGAATTTATAAAAATAGTAGGAAAAGAGAATATATATGATGATAAGGCTCACAATATAGCATATAGTTATGATGCAACAAGAACACGATTTGAGCCTGATGCTGTTATATTTCCACGACATGAACAAGATGTAAGTGATATTTTAAAATATTGTAATAAACATAAAATTATTATTACCCCAAGAGGTGCAGGAAGTGGATTTACAGGTGGTGCTTTACCTGCTAGTGGTGGAATAATTCTTGCTATGGAAAAACACATGAATAAAATCTTAGAGATTGATACTCAAAATATGGTAGCAGTTGTTCAACCAGCTGTTATTAATATGGATTTACAAAAGCATGTAGAAAAACTTGGACTATTTTATCCACCAGACCCTGCAAGTGAAGAGTATTCAACTTTAGGTGGAAATGTAAGTGAAAATGCAGGTGGAATGAGAGCTGCAAAATATGGAATTACTAAAGATTTTGTAATGGCACTAAAAGCTGTAAGAGTTAATGGTGATATTATAAGAGCAGGAAAGAGAACTATTAAAGATGTAGCAGGATATAATATAGCAGGTATTTTAATTGCATCAGAGGGGACTTTAGCTGTTTTAACAGAACTTACTTTAAAACTTATTCCTAAACCAAAATATAAAAAGACATATATGGGAGTTTTTCCAAATGTGGATAGTGCTATGAATGCTGTATTTAAATCTCTATCTAATGGAGCAAATCCTGTTGCTATGGAGTTTTTAGATAAACTTGTAATTGAGGCACTTATAGAAAAACTTGGTGTAAATTTACCAAAAGATGCAGGTGGTGTTTTAGTTGGTGATGTTGATGGAAATGTTCCAGAAGAGATAGAGTTTCAATTAAAAACGCTAGAGGAGTCATTTAAAGAAAACGGTGCAACCTCATTTATAGTAGCAAAAAATGACGAAGAGGCAAAAGAGCTTTGGTATGCAAGAAAAAATGCTTCTCAATCTATTACTATTTATGGAAATAAAAAATTAAATGAAGATATATCAGTTCCAAGGTCTATGTTACCTAATGCCTTAGAAGGAATTTATGCTATTGGAAAAAAATATGGTTTTAAAATACCATGTTTTGGACATGCAGGAGATGGAAATATTCATGTAAATGTTATGATAGATATATCTCAAATAGATGAAGGGCATAAGTGTATAGAAGAGATATTTAAATTAGTAGTTAAAATGGGTGGAACTTTAAGTGGTGAACATGGAATAGGTACAAGTAAAGCTCCATTTATGGATATTGCATTTAATAAAGAAGAGTTACAACTATTTAAAGATATTAAAAAGGCTTTTGACCCTAATAATATTTTAAATCCAAATAAAATGGGACTTTAAATAAGTCCCATTTCTCTACCAAAATATTTTTTTAGCAGGTCTTGTTGTTGTTTTTATCTCAATTTGATTTCCTGATTGTCCCTCTCCTGACCATGTTGAGTTTCTATCTCTAAATGTATTTCTCCAAAACGGGATACCGTCTCTACTTGGGTCACGATTATATTTTAACCATGGACTAACTTGCATAGTTACTTCCACTTTTGCAGGGAATTTATTTCCTGCATATCCTGTTTTTACAGTTTTAATTTTTCCTAAATTATCTTTAAAATTTGGAAGATTACTAGCTTTTGGATTTACAGCACAAAGTGAATTATCTAGTGCAAATTTAACTACACCACCTTCAATATTACTATCGTGTGAGAGTGCTGTGTACCAGCCTGTTTTTGTTTTTATATTATTTAATCCATTATCTCCAACCATATTAGCACACCACGCTTTAGTGTGATTACAGAATATCAATACACTAATAGGTGTAGTACTAACTCCTTCATACTCATCAGGGTAGTTTTCCATATCTGGGGCTATTTGAGAGTAGTATAGTTTTTTACTAATATCTACTGTTCCTACTCCATAAGCTTTTTTATCTTTGTTTTTTATTTTAGATATATTAGTACTATTTACATCTAAATGGTTAAATATAATCTCTATAGGATTTATAGGTTCACTTATGTTTTTAGTAAGATTATAGAGTATCTCTATACTACTATTTCCCTCATTTGTATCTAAAAATTGATTTGATGGTATAGTAATATTACTATCTAAATGGCTATTTTGAACATCTGCTATATTTAGATTTACACCATTATATGAGAATACTCTTTTAAAGCCTACACTAGAACCTTTTGTTGTATTTATTTCACTATAGATTTTTTGATTATCTATACTATCTGTAGTTATATTATAATCTAGCGATAGTGTAACATCTGTAGCCTCGCCACTTGTTGTAAAGTTTGTAAGTTTAGTACCATTTTTTCCAATAGCTGTAATAGAAGCTCTTATATCTATTCCCATATTTAAGCTCTTTTCTAAATCTCCCATATATATATAATCTTTTCCACTATTTGGTCTATTTAAAACTACTGCATCTACTCTAAATGAGTATGGGTGAAACTTTATACTAAGTTCATGGAGATTATCTAAACTACTGCTTGATATATTACAACCTGATTTCTCTTCTCCACTATTAGATATAGCACTACTATTTAAAATACAAGCACCTCTTGCTCCATCTTCCCTACTCCAACTACTATCTTCCACTCTTAATAGATACTCTCCTACATTATTATGAGATATACTATTTATAAGTTGACCATTAGTAAATATATAGTTGGTTATTTTTGGACTATGTTTATCTACTGAACCTGATTTTCCATTAAAGATAAGTGTGACATTTAAATCTCCACTTGTTGTTGTATATCCTTTTGTTATGGAGTTATTTGTATCTTTTGCTATGGCTTTGGCTTTTATTCTATAACTATACTCTGAAGCTAAATCTAAAGGTTTACTACTACTATCTTTACTATCTCTATATGTAATAGTTTTATTATCCTCATCTATATCTTCTATAGCTATTTTATATCCAGCAGGTCGTATAGAGAAGTGACTACTTGCCTCTTGTGTAATTTCACTATACCCTACTCTATTTGCTATATTTTCATAACTATCTTTATTGGCATAGTTTCCATGCACAATAGTTCCATTTTCATCTTTTAAGAAAGATACTTTAAAACTAGCATCTTTTGTAGCTTGTAAAATAGCTAAATCATTATCTATCCTAACATCAACTCTATCTCCATTTTCTATATAGTTATATCCTATATATAGGGCTTTTCCACTACTATTATCTATTAAATCAACTTTAAAAGTTATATTCTCTATGCTACTTTGAGATACTACAGAGTAATCAAAATCTCGTCCTGCTATTTGAGTATATATTAAATCATCATCAATATTAGTAGCCCCACTTCTAATAACTTTAAATTTCATATCATCATTTAAAATAAGTCCAACTCCTCTACTTTTCCCCATCATACAGAAGTTTTGAGGGAACATTTGAGGGAAATATATATCTACAAAGAACTCTTCATCTTTTTCTATATTCTCATCTCCATAAACAGGTACACTAATAGTCATCTCTCTTTGATCAGAAAAAACATTCATATTCATTCCAATTCCATTACCACCTTTAAAATCATGGTCACTTTGAGTTGCTATTCCATGAGGAGGTGTAATATCATTTCCATTTCCATCTATTACTTTATAGAAAAACATAACAGGCATACCCATAGGTATCATTGGTAAATCGGCATCAATAGATATTTTAAAATTAAAATTACTCTCATCACTATCACCCTCTGCTTGAGTTACATCACCTATAGATAATCTAGGCATTCTAGGAGGTAAAATAAAAGAGGCATCTGGACAACTTGTTCCATCATTATAGTAACTAAGTTCAGGTGTTGCATTTATCCAATAACTTTTACCAGTTTCAGGGATTAGTTCATACATTCCTTTATTATTAGCAATAGCTATTACTTTTCCACTATTATCTGCAAATATTAGGCTAATATAAGAGTTAATATCACTAACATTATCTCCTAAGACAGTTATATCTCCACTACTTTTATTGATTTTTACAAATTTATCATTAATAAAATCATCTCCACCACTCTTTACTAACATTGCGTAAAAGTATTGGTCTGTTGTATCTATTGCCATATCCCAAAATTTTACAGCACTAGATAAGGTAATAGTCTTTATAACTTTTTTTTGTGCAATATCAATTTTATAGATTTTATTATCACTATCACCATTACCAGTTACATAATAATAACCATCTCTATCAAACTCACCTGCATATAGTTGAGTATCAGAGAGACCACTAACTACACCTAAATTTTTAATATTTGCATTTTTATCAATTTTAAGTAGTTCATTTCCATAAAGAGCATATATAAAGTTATCTTTTACATTATACCCAATAGCATTATATCCTCCATCTCCACTAGCAAATCCATCACCAAAAGGCACAAAGGCAGGAGTCATTGCATAAAAACTATGTAACCAAGTAGCCCCACTATCTCCACTACCCGTTCCAAGTTCTGTTCTATTAGATAGATATAACTTATCGCTACAACTAAATGGCTCTAAATTACCATGAATATTAATCTTATAATCTTCAACCTCTCCATCTATTGCTGAACCAGTGGGAGCTAAATCTTGTTGATAACTATATCTAAATCTAGCATAAGTAGTTATATCTATAGCACTACTTGGAGCAGTAGCTGTAAATATAATCTCACCACTGCTACCATCTAAATTTGTAGCTATTTGTTCATTTACATCATTAAAATCACCATCACCATTCCAATCTATCCATGCACTTAAAAAACCATCTCCATGAGTTGTAACTTTAAATGTATTGGTTACTCCTGCATCAATAACCTTATCTTGAAGTGGACTATTATTAACTTTTACTCCATTATCACTCTCATCTAAATTTGCATTAGTTGATGGCTTTCCATTATTTTCACTACTTACTCCACTACCCATATATACAGTAGGTTCACCATAAGTAGGCAAAGAGTGTCTAGCTCCATTACTCTCTAGGGTTGTTGGATAGTTATTTGGTAAATCTCCAAAATCAAATTTAAACTCTGCATCTGTACACATTGCACCATCATTTAAGCTAACTATATTTGCATTTGCAAAAAGTACAGCTTTTGCGGAATTAGCTACATCAATTCTATATATATTTCCTGTATGGTTATCATATACATAATAGAACCCATTAGCATCAAAGAAACTAGCTCCGAAACCTCTATCTCCTGTAAGAAGTGTATTATCTCTTGAAAGTTTATGTCCAGTTAATGGGTCTATCTTATATAGAAACTTATTTGTACTTCCATTATTAACAGCATATAGCATATTATCTCTTGCATTAAATCCCCAATCTGCTGTATTTAAATCAAAATCTAAATAGAAATCTTTTATCTTTTTAAGATAATTTGATGAACTTGGGTCAAGGTCAATTACTACTACTCTTCTACTACCACCACTCTCTTTTAAGTAGAGATGTCCACTACTGTCTATATCTCCAACATAAGATTTAAATCCAGCTAAACCTTCTACTAAAAAATCTTCTGATACCCACTCACCTTGTGAGTTCATTCCAATTCTTGTAACTGTACCATTTTGCTTTGTATAGTTATATCCCCAAAAATAGCCATCTTTTTTATTAAATCCTAAAGCATTAATATTATCATTAGATATATCATCTTTAACAGATGTCATCTCTCCATTAGCTAAGTTTAAAACATTAATATCTGTAGGTCTGTTTTGAAACATAAAAGCACTCATAATACAACCAACAGGAGAAGCTCCACTACATTCAACCTCATCTCTTTTGGTATTATCCCAATTTTTGCCATTTCTCTCTCGTTCTCTAAATTGGTTTATAGTTTTTGCTCTAATTTGATTTTTAAAAATTTTAAGCTCATCTATATATCCATCAAAGTAGTTATCTATATGTATAGATGCACCAATAGTTATAGGACTTCCCACAGCTTGGTCAATATTGGACGCTCCACTCCAAGTTGTACTATTTGTATAGTTCTTATCATCAATTATTACAGTTACCTCTCCATCTTTATAGCTTACTCCTATAAAGTGCCAACTATTAGTTGTAATATCTCCTGCCTCTCCAAAATCTGCATATTTATCTTTATTTAAAGTATCAAGATATAGATGAATAGTTCCATTACTATTAATACCTATCTCTATATTATCATTTTTACTATCAGAAGCTTTAGCAAAAAAGGTATTTGCTGTATTATGGTTTGTTTTAGCTGTTATTAATGAAGTAGGATAGACCCAAGTTGTAATCGTAAATGCACTACTACTATTACCAAAAATATTATCTAATCCATTTTCACCTTCTGTATATTGGTGTTGTTCTCTTTTAAACTCTCCACTTCTATTAATTTTTGCTATATCATCTTTTGTAGTTAATCCATTCTTTATTTGATGTTTATATTTATGTTCACTATTATCTTTTATCTCACTATTTAAATCAAAAGGACACTCATCAAAACGGTACTCTGCTATTAGTTCAGGAGTCTCTTCATCATCATCATTAACAATAGTAGCAATAGCTGTTTTATTATCTTCATCTAATGAGGCGTGTTGAGGAGATAGAAGTTCAATTTTAAATGTCTCATCATCTTCTATTTTAGTATCTCCATTAATTCTAAAAGATATAATCTTCTCTTTTTCCCCCTCTGCAAAATATATAGAACTACTACCTCTACTAAAATCTTCACCCTCATTAGCTGTAATATTATGTGGTTGAATTTGAACAGAAATACCACCATTTGGAGCAGGGTCACTTAAGAGTATTTTAAAATCTAAAGGTTTTGTTCCACTATCTCCCTCTGTAATATTTACATCTCCTGCAATAGATATAAAAATCTCTCTATCATCATTAATAATCGTTCCAACCATAGATGAGCTATCAACAATAGCATTTCTAGCATCTACTATATTAATAGAAAATGTTTCATTATTTTCAACTATTAAATCACCTTTTATATAAATAGAGATAGTAGCAGAAGTTGCACCTTTTAAAATTACTCCTGATAGATTACTATCTAGCGTATAATCCTCTCCTAATTTACTATTAATATCTGTAACTTTATAGGTAAACTCTATATTTTCTACAGCAGGTTTATCAAGGGTTACTAAAAAGTTTAATGTACTACTACTAATATTCCCCTCAATAATAGAGCTATCACTATCTATTTTTATAGTTGGATAATCTATAGCTATCTGTGTACCATTACAAGAAAGCCCCTCTATATCTCCGTGAGCGTTTGTAATTGCTGATGGAATTAACTCTCCTGTATCTAAATTTACCATATAAAGTCTTTTTCCATCTAAATCATCTCTTCCCTCATCTTCTATATATAAATTTCCATCACTAGCAAAAGCTAACCCCTCAGCATCTGCTAAATGTTGCAAAGTTGTAATATGTGTTGTAGCCCCTGTTTTTAAATTTAACTTATAAACTTTTGGTCTCTTATTATCATAGTTATAATCATCAATAGCATAAGCCTCACCTGTAATTGGATTAATAGCTAAACTTGAAAGATTTGTATTTGTATTTTTAGGATACCCATTTAATGGTTGCCAATTATCTGGGTCAAAAGCGTATAATTTAGAGTGATACTCTCCACTAATAATATATAATATCTCTTTTTTTAAAATTGGGTCATAATAAAATTCAGCTCCATCAACAGCCCCACTTATAATATCATTTACAATTTTTGTAGTTGTTCCTGTATCTACATCAATAGTATATAGGTAGCTAGGTCCATGGTCATCACTTTGACCTTTAAAAGCATAAAATTTATTATTACTAGCTCTATATGCAGAACCTTCCCCATTAAAATCTCTTGAAATAGTAATTGAAGAGGCAATAGGAAGAGGATTTCCATTTGGTTGCATAGATACTTTATATAACTTATCACTATTATCAGTTAAAGCGTAACAGATAGCTGTTGAGTCTTCATTACTACTATTATTATCACAACCAGTATAATTAATATGTAAGATAGGAGAAGCAGAATGTTCTCCATCATAAGACTCTGCTACTCTTTTTCCTGAACCTGTAATAATAAAACTTATAGCATTACCTTTTTGCCAACCTCCTCTATTTATAATATGTTGAACTATACTTTTTAGATTTGGTGTTTGTTGCCCTACTCCATGGTCATTTTTATGACTCCATGGAGATGGTTGCCATGAGATAGTAGATGAGGTGGTATCTCTACTGCTAATATTGTGTCTATTATCTAAAAATTTAGGACTATTATCAATATCTTCTCCATTTATATATAAAGTTGTAGAAGATGAAGAGGTCTCATCAACTTCAAATTGGATATAGGCATTAGTAATAGTAGCATTTTTGGGAATATTGATATTTTGAAATCTAATACCTACTATCTGTTTATGACTGCCATCTTTTGTAAGTTCAAGGTCAGAACTGTGTAAATACACTTCTCCATTGCTCTCTCTCTCCTCTGCATCATCATCTGCATCTTTAACTTGTACCTCAAGAGTCTGTTCACTCTCGCTACAATCACCCTCTTCACAATCAACTCCTTCAACTCTAACTGTTATACCTGATTTAGTAATAGTTCTATCGCTAGTTAATCTTATAGTAACTTCTGAACTTGGAACATTAATTACTTTATTATTAAACAGTCCAGAACCCACATAAATTTCATTATTATCTTTATCATAAATATATACCCAATCGTAATTGTGTTCACTTTCGCCATTAATAGTTAATTTTATATTTTGACTATTTGTAACTTTAACTGTTTTTGAAATATCTATCTCATTAGAATATCCACTATAATTTGTACCATCTATCCATAAGTCACCCGAAACAGAATAGTTTCCAACTGTACCACAATTAATTTCTGTATTTGACATAAGTGGAGTTAAATCTTTTAACTCAAATGAAAATTGAATAAGTCTATAGGCAGAAGAACTATTATATGTACCGTAAGCATTATCATTTTGTACTCTTGCATAAAAACTAGAGGTGTTATTAAAAGAGACACCACCTCTACACTCTTTTTGTAAAAGAGTAGCACTATCATCACAATTTCCACTACTTTGACCTTTTAATTTAGTTGTATAATTACCAAAAAAGCTACCACTACTTTTAGTAACATTTGTAAACTCACTTAAATAGACTTTTGTAGGATTTTTATAATATACATCATCGGTATCTGTATAAGATGGATTATTATCTAAGTCAAAATTTGTTACTGTAATGGCATCAACATTTAAAGGTATCTCTGTTCCCTTTTTTACAACAGTAACCTTTATATCCATATATGCACTATTATTATAATAGTCATTATCTTTTAAACGAAACCCAACCACATTATCAATAATATCAACACACTTATTACTGCTATACTCGTTATCTTCATTAGTTACTTCTAAGATTATATCAATATCATTACCTTGATAAGAAGATTGTGTACCAAATCTATATTTTGCTGTTTGGCATTGATGTCCACTTAATAGGTGTTGTGTTCCATCTAAAACAATGCTAACAGCTAATGATTTTTGACTTAAAATAGAGGCAAAAAGTAAAAATAATAATATAAATCTTTTTATCATAGCTAATCCTTTTATTAAAATTATTATTAATACAAGTATATAATAATAATTATTAATATAAGGAATTTTTTACTATCTTAAATTAATTTTTTAATTAAGATTAATTTAAGATAAATAGTTACCAATCCATTTTATGTGCAGAATTACTATTTGCTTTCATCTCTAATATATTACCAGTATCTCCAACACCTGTCCAAGTTGAAGAATTATTTTCCGTTCCTTCTACTGTATAATCAGGATTTCCTTTTGGTATGCTTGGTTTTGGTGGTTTATTATCATTATTAAATCTTAAAGGTGGCTCTGGATATATATCCACTCTATACTTTTTAATTCCATGTGGGTCTGTAAATCTGGTTGTAACTGTTCCATTTCTTCCATTTACAAATATAATAGGAAAAGTTGGAACTTTAGTTGTTTTAATTTGTAAAACATTTGGATTTGGGTCATTTGGCACTACTGTTGTAACTTTTCCATCAACTGTAGCATTATGGTCAATAGATAAAAACCAACCAAGTTCAGCCCGTGGACTACTCTCTACTTTTATATGATTTGTAATATTTGTATCAATGCAGTATTGATTAGTTACTCCATTTCCACAAAAAATCTCTACCTGCATAGGTGTTCTAAGAATATCTCCATTTTTAAAGTATATTCTTGGAAATCTTATTTTATCTGGTGCAACTTGTGCAAAATAGAAATTACGAACACTATTTCCTAAATTTTGATTACCTTTAGGAATATAAGGATTACTCTCATCTTTTCCATTTGATAATGAATAAGAATTAGTTGAGTTTATATCAATTTTATGAAATGTTATCTGAATAGGATTTATAGTTTGAGATAGATTTTTATCTATATTAAATCTTAAATCAACTCCTACAGTTCCGTTTTGGTCATTTTTAAATTTATCTTTGGTTATATTAATTTTAGGTAAATTAGAAAAAGTCTGATTTCTATCTACTATAACGCTAGTCTCACTATTAAATCTAGTAACTCTTGTAAAATAGATAGGTGTTCCTTTTGTTGTTACTATTGGTTGGTCTAATCCATTATCTGACATAGTAGTTACTACTAAATTAAGTAGTGTATCTTCTGCCATATATCCACTTACAAAGTTTTTAGTAGTTATATTATCTTCACTTTTAGCTGTAATATCTCCACTATAAGAGATAGCTACACTATTAAAGGTTGAATTTATCTCACTCATATATATAAAATCATTGTGTGAACTATTTGGTAGATTTTCAAGAGTTAAATCTACATTAAAATGGTCTGGATAAAATGTTAGATTTATATCAGGATTTGAAGATATGCTACAACCTGATTTAATATTACCATTAGCAGATGTAATTGAGCTATTTATATCACAATCTCCTTTACTGCTATCTACTTTAGCCCAATCACTATCAAATATATGTAGTCTATATCTACCAACCTCTTGAACCTCAAGTAACTTGCCAATACTCTTACCATCTATAAATGTATCTGTAATATTTAAATCACTTTTTACTATAGCATTTGGGTTAGATTTATCTAAAAACTCTATATATCTATTGGCTGTTGTATTATAATCTAAAGATGGATTATTATCATTTCCATTAAATGTCGATGCTGTAATAGTTAGATTATAATCATATCCTGCTGTTAATCTAAGAGAGCTATTATTATCTGGTGAAGTATTTACCCTTAGAGTCTGATTATTATCAGATAAGATTAGATGGAAATATTCAGGACGAATAGCAAAATCATCTTTAGCATAAAAAAAAGTGGTCTTTGGCAGAGCTTCAAAACAGAGTTTTGGATCAATCTCACAAGGTGCTTGAATTATATTTCCATTATCATCTACCCCATAACTAACTTTAAATATAGCTCGTTTTGTTGCAGAAATAGAGTTTAAATCATTTGGAAGTAGATTATCTATTCTACTCTTTGGAGGTGTATTTTTTATATAGGCATATTTTGTATAAAGTGTAGCATTTGTATCTTCATTAATTAAATCAATCTTTACAGTTACTCCATCTAACTCTTTTTCGCTACTCATATCCTCTTCATAAAAAACTAAAGAGTAATCAAAATCTCTACCTACTATTTGAGTAAACCATGCGTTTCTATTATCGCTATTAATAGGAAAAGAGCCACTATCAGTTCTTTCTATATTAAAGACTCCTCTAAGTGGTTTAATACCTGTTCCAAAATATATCATATAATCTTCAACTTCTCCATCAATTACAAACCCTACAGGGTTCATACTAGAACTTGATGATACCCTAGCTCTTAAATATGTCTTTTTATTTACAGATAAATTAGGAGGTAAATCAAAATTTATAGTATGAACTCCTGCACTAAGTTTAACTCCAGAGTTATATATAAGGTCACTAGCATTATCAAAATGACCATTTATATCTTTATCTATCCATATTTGAAGATAAGCCTCTTTTGATAGTTTTACTTTTAAACTATGAGTACTATTTGTTTCAAAATATTTACCACTTATATCTGTTCCATCTAATAAAGTTACTCCATCTTCATCATCTGTTCCATTACTATCATCTCCTAAAGCAGTATCATTTACATAACTTTTAGTATCATGGTCAACTTTATCTCCTAAATAGATACCACCTATAATATTATGCCAAGCATCATTATAACTACTTGGAGCATCACCATAATCTGTAAAAACCAATCCTGCATCTATACAGTTAGTACCATCATTAAAATCTGCTGGTTGAGAATTAGATAAAAATCTTTTTGTTCCATCTTCTAAATTAAATTCAAAAAATCCATTTCCATTACTATCATTTGCAAAAAATCTTCCATTTTTATCAGAAAATGAGGAATCAAACTCATATCCATTATGAGCTTCACCTATAAACGAAACCTCTCCACTATTTACATTAATTTTAGTAAGTTTTCCACCATCTGCTATTCCATATAGATACTCTCCATTTGCAGAGAAAGAGAAATCTTTAATAGATACAGGAGTTGTTAAGTTTATATCCTCAACTACCCTTTCTGCATCATTATCAGAGAGTTTTATTTTATAAACCTTATCATAATCAACTCCAAATCCTGTTACATAGTAGTATCCATTATAACTAGCTCCTGCATAAACCTGTTTAGTGGCTAATAAATCAGGTAAACCTGTAACTTCCCCTAAACTCATAACTTTTCCACTCTTACTAATTTTAAATAGCTCTTTATAATATAATCCATAAATATAGTTATCTTTTTCATTATAGGCTAAAGCATTATATAGTTTATCTTCTCCTGCATCATCTAAAACCTCAAATCCAAAAGGTGATTTTGTTATATCTATTTTATGTAACCACATTTTACCTGTAGTTTTGCTACCTCTTTTAATACTACTAGATAGATACATATATTTATCACAAATAAAAGGTTCTTCATTATGAATATCATCATTTAAAATTGTAATAGTTGAACTATCTCTTCCTATAGTTAAGTTTTTACTATTTGTTATATATAGTTGAAAATCTTCATTTGGCTCAATATTAGTATCTTCATTTATGGTAAGCTTAATTGTGGCAGATGTGCTACCTTTTGATATATCTATAGTTCCACTACTCTCTATATAATCACTATCTTCTGTTGGACTACTACCATCTTGTGCCTCTTTATCTTTTGTATAATAATCTATAGAACTATCTTCTAATGCTGGTTTATCTAAAACCAATTTTATATCTAACTTATGAGATGAGCTATCTCCCTCTTCTGTAGAGTAGCTATCTTTCTCAATATCAATTTTAGGAAAAGAGCCATCATCATTAATAATAATTCCTGTAGGAGTTTGAGTTCCAGATATTTTTAAATTCTCACTCTCATTATCTATTATAAGATATAGACTCTCATCATCTTCTATTTTAGTATCTCCGTTTATCTTAATAGGAATTGTAATATTTTGCTCACCCTTTGGAATATTAAAAGTAGTTCTACTAATAGCTTCAAAATCTTCACTACCTATAGCAGAGCCATTTTGTGTATAATAATCAAAATAAGAATTTTCCATTGCTGGTAAATCTAAAGTTAGAGTAAAATTCATATCTTTTTGACTACTATTTCCTTCATCAATAGAGAAGCTATCCTTTGTAAAAGAGAGAGTAGGATACTCTCCATCATCATTTAATATAGTTCCTGTTGCTCTACTAGTTGTTCCATAATTTAATTTATTTAAATTTGAAATACTAAAATAGAAACTCTCATCATCTTCTATTTTTGTATCTCCATTAATTGGAACAGATATTGTAAAACTAGTTGTACCTTCAGCTAAAATTTTATCTCCATGGGTATATATATAATCATTATCTCCATTCTCATCTTCAGCTGTATTATTATAAGTCTCATAGTGAAATGAACTGCTATCTAATGCAGGAGTATTTAAAGTAAAAGTAAAATCTAAATTGCTCTGAGAGCTATTTCCCTCTACTATTGAGTAGTTTGTAGTAGAAAAAGATAGACTAGGATACTCTCCATCATCATTTAATATTAAAGATTGAGATTTGGTTGTTACTATATAGCTACTTCCCGATAAATTCATCTGTAAAAATTCATTATCTTCTATCTCTTCATCTCCTACAATATCTACATATATAATAGTCTCTTTATCTCCTTTATTAAATGTAATATCACCACTCTTTGCTATATAATCACTGTTAGAAGATGCACTTGGAGTTGATGAGCCATCTTGTGTCTCATAGTGAATAGTTAATGGACTATCAAGAGGATAATCTTTTTTTAAATATACCCTAAAAGCCATTTTATTACTATCTCCACTATCTCCCTCATTAATATCTGAACTATCCATATAGACTTTTATTGCATCATCATCAACTATAGTTCCTCTAGCTGTATCTCTTACTATACTACCCTCACTTATTGAGCTTATTTTAACATTAAAATACTCTCTACCCTCAGGCATAGTATCAGCTAAGATAGTAATTGGAATATGTCCATATCTTGAACCTTTAGGAATAGTAATAGTTCCATTTGACTCAATATAATCCTCCCCTGCCTTTGCACTATTATCTATAGTGGTATAGTTTAAAGTTATATCATCTGGAGCATATTTGTTTAATTTAACGGTAAAGTTTAGTATCCAATTACTATCTTTCTCTTTCTCATATCTATTATGTATTTTTGCTTTGAGTGGAGCTGTATCATCATCATATATGTATCCAACTCCTCTACTATCTGTTACAACATAACCATTATCTGAATTGGATATAGATAGATATAGATACTCCTTTGACTCATGTCTATCATCATTTATAGTAGAAACCTCTATAGTTTTTTGATTTTGAAAAGGGTAGAATATTACACTTCCACTTATTGCATTATAATCCTCCCCTGCTTTTGCACTACCATTAACTGTTTCATAATTTACTGTAACAATATTAAATAGTGGGGCTTCACTTAAGTTTATAGTAAATTTTAAAGTTCCATTTGTCTCATATACATAGTGGGCATTAGAGACTGTAATTGATACATCTGTACCATCTGCATATAAAAAATTAGAAAAAAATAGAGTCCATAAGAGTATTAATTGTCTGAATATTCGGTTCATATTTAACCTTTCTTAAAAAAATGTATTAATTATCTAATTATATCATTTTTTTATTTTAATAATATTTTAATTTAATATTTATTTAAGAAAAGATTTTTAAATTTTGAAAGATATGAACAGAAAGGTTATCAAAGTTCAAAGGAGGGGTTATAAAGGAGATTATTATGAAAATTTACATTTTTTCAAGTTATTGCTTAATCCATATCTTTCATAAACAGATTATACATCTTCTTTATAAACCACTAGATAATCAAAAGTCAATGATAAATTAACAAGATTACTTTTGAGTTACTTCAAACGCCTTGGTTACTGCTTTTATAAATGAATTTCTAACAGCTCCCTCTTCTAATGCACTATAAGCTGCGGCCGTTGTTCCTGCTGGACTCATAACACTATCTTTAATAATTGCAGGGTGATTTGATAAAATTAGTGGTGCAAACCCTTTAAAAAGAGAATTTGTAATATCTATAGCATCAACTCTTTTCATTCCCTCTTTAACAAGTCCGTCCATCATAGCTTCAGCTACTAAACATAATAAAGCAGGACCTGAACCTGCTATAGAGGTTGCAATATCTATCTCCTTTTCACTATCTACCCAAAATGTATCTCCAATAGATGAAAATATCTCTATAGCCTCATCTTTTTTACTCTTATCTCCTGTAATAACAGTAGTAGATGCTCCAAATTTAGCTGATACATTTGGCATTGTTCTAATATAACTTTTAGCATTTATATTATCTCTTAAGGCATTTAAAGCTGTTCCTGCTAAAATAGAATATAGACTGTTAGCCTCCCCTTTTAAATTAGAAGCTACACTTTTTAAAGCATAAGGTTTTACTGCTAAAATAATATTTTTACCTGTAATATCAAGATTATCTAAAAGAGAGATAGAGTATAGTTCTCTTAAATTATCCACCTTTGATAAATCTCTTACTACAAATTCTAATCTATATCTATCTTTTAATCCATCAGCTAAAGCTTGTGCCATAGCACCTGCACCAATAATTGTTAAGGTCATTTTCACCCCTTTTTTAGTGATTATAGCAAAATATAATATAGTTTGAGGTATTATAATCTTCAAAATTTTATTAAGGTTAAGAATGTTAACAAACTATAAAAAAAGTTCTCTTTTACTTATACTTATAATATTTATTATTGGTTGTAGTGATAAAGATGCAGTTAAAGAGTACGATAAACCTGCTCTATATTGGTATAAAAATATTATAAAAAGCATCTCATCTTCCAATTTAGATAAAGCAGATAACTACTATATATCTTTAAAAAGTGAACATACAAGGTCACCACTACTTCCAACTGCAACTATGATATTAGCAAAAGCTCACATGGCAGATAAAAGCTACCTTATGGCTGATTATTATCTTGATGAGTATATTAAAAAGTATGCTTCTGGTAAAACTGTAGAGTTGGCAAAATTTTTAAAAATAAAAGCAGCTTTTTTAGGTGTTAAAGATATTAATAAAGACCAAAAACTAATGATAGATACTTTAAAAGATGTAGATAAATTTACTAAAAACTATCCAAACTCAATATATAAACCAATAGTAGATACTCTAAAGGTTCGTTTATATATGGCTGAATACCTTTTAAATGATAATATATCAAGACTATATCACCGTATAGGTAAAGAGAAAGCATCTAAGATTTATAGAGAAAAAAACAGAAAATCTGTACTAAATAGTGCAGATATAAAAGCTCCTAAGCAGAGTTTTTTAGACAAAATTTTTAACTAAAGGATAGCGATTAATGCAACTTAGTAATTATGAACCATTCCCTACACAACTGCCTATTATTATTGAGGATAATCTATTTTTATACCCATTTATGATAAGCCCTCTATTTTTAACTAAAAAAGAGGATATAGATGCAGCAACTTATGCAATGGAAAAAAACTCACTTATTTTTCTAACCACAACTAAAGATGGTTTTGAGGGGTCAAGAGAGCTAGAAGATATTAATGCTATTGGTGTAATAGGCTCTATTATGCGAAAAGTACATATTCCAGATGGAAGAGTAAAAATTCTTTTTCAAGGTTTAGCAAAAGGTGAAATAGGTTCTGCTATAGAAGATATAGAGATAGAAGATGAGTTATTTCAAAGTGCTACTATTAACTTAATAGAAAATGAGTTTTATGAAGAGTTAAAGGTTACAGCACTTGTTGGAGTTTTAAATGAAAAACTACAACAACTATCAAAAATTCAAAACCATATACCATCAGATTTACTAAAAACAATATCAGAAACAGATGAGCCTTATAGAATAGCCGATTTAGTAGCCTCACTTTTAAAAATATCTAAAACAGAGTCTTATGAGATATATAAAGAGCAAAATATCGAAAAACGGCTTATGCAACTTATTGATATAATAGTAAGTGAAATAGAGTCAGCAAGAGTAGAAAAAGAGATAAGAAGTAAAGTTCATACTAAAATAGAGCAAACAAATAAAGAGTACTTTTTAAAAGAGCAAATAAAAGAGATAAATAGAGAATTAGGAGAAGATAACCAAAGAGAAGAGGAGATAGCTGAGTTTAGAGAAAAACTTAATGCTATGAAAGATAATATTGAAGAAGATGCTTATAAAGAGATAAATAAACAATTAGATAGATTTGCTAGAATGCACCCAGATAGTGGAGATGCTCAACAGATACACACCTATTTAGAGTGGGTTTTTGAACTCCCTTTTGGAAAATTAGCTAGTAAGTCTCTAAAAGTATCTGATGTTCAAAGAGAGTTAGATAATGACCACTTCTCATTAGTTAAACCAAAAGAGAGAATTATAGAGTTTTTTTCAGTTAGAGAGTTAGCAAATTTAAGAGGCATATCTTTAGATAAAAACTCAGGAGCAATTTTATGTTTTTGGGGGCCTCCAGGTGTTGGAAAGACCTCTTTAGCAAACTCTATCGCTAACTCTTTAAGTCGCCCACTTGTAAGAATAGCTTTAGGTGGATTAGAAGATGTAAATGAATTAAGAGGTCATAGAAGAACTTATGTAGGAGCAATGCCAGGTAGAGTAGTTCAAGGATTAATTGATGCAAAAAGTATGAACCCTGTAATTGTACTAGATGAGGTTGATAAAGTAGGAAGAAATCATAGAGGTGACCCAACTTCTGCTCTTTTAGAAATATTAGACCCTGAACAAAATAAAGAGTATAGAGACTACTATTTAAACTTTAATATGGATTTAAGTAAAGCCATATTTATAGCAACAGCCAATGATTTAAGTACAATTCCAGCACCTCTTAGAGATAGAATGGAGTTTATAGAGGTTAGTTCATACACACCAGAAGAGAAATTAGAGATTGCTAAAGGGTATCTTATTCCTCAAGAGTTAAAAAAACATGCTCTTAAAAAGATAGAGTTTGAGATAACTGATAATGCTTTAAGAGTATTGATTGATGAATATACAAGAGAACCAGGTGTTAGAGGATTAAGAAGAAAAATAGCAGGTCTTATGAGAAAGGTAGCTACTGCTCTACTTAAAGATAGCTCTATAGAAAAAATAACTATAGGAATTGATGAACTTCCATTATATGCTGATAAAAAAGTATTTGAAGTATCTAAAATAGATAAAAAGCCATTAGTTGGAGTAGTTAACGGTTTAGCTTGGACATCTGTTGGTGGAGATATGTTAAAAATAGAAGCCATAAAGATAAAGGGAAAAGGTGCAGTAAAACTTACAGGAAGTTTAGGCGATGTAATGAAAGAGTCAGCACATATTGCCTTTTCTGTAGTTAAAATTTTAATAGATAATAAAAAATTAGCTGTAGAAGAGAGTAAGATATATAAACATTACGACCTACATATACATGTACCAGAGGGAGCAACTCCAAAAGATGGACCTAGTGCTGGTATTACTATGGCTGTGGCTATTGCCTCTATTTTATCAGAAAAAAAGGTAGATAACCAAGTAGCAATGACAGGAGAGCTTACTTTAGTAGGAAAAGTTCTACCTATTGGGGGACTTAAAGAGAAACTAATAGCTGGATATAAAGCAGGAGTTACAAAAGTATTAATTCCTGAAAAAAATTATGAAAGAGATTTAGAGGATATTCCAAAAGAGGTTCAAAATGCCATTAAAATAGTTCCTGTTAGCTCTATTAATGAGGTTTTAAAAGAGGTGCTTCTATAACTTTATCTATTTTTTAAGTAAATATGTACTAATATATGTACATATTTAAAAGGATAATTTATGCAAACATTTAATTTTTCTTATACAAGACAAAATTTAGCCTCTACATTTGATTTTGTGGTCGATAATGCTATGCCTGTTACTATTACACGGCAAAATAAAGAGCCTGTAGTTATTATCTCTATGAAAGATTATAGAGCAATGGAAGAGACTATCTATTTAATGCAAAGCCAAGCCAATGCCAATAGATTAAACCGTGCTATAAATCAATTAGAGAGTGGTTTAGGTAAACCACGAAAGCTTATAGAGGAATGATTTTAAGTTTTGCAGATGATGCGTGGGAAGATTATCTCTATTGGCAACAACAAGATAAAAAGATTTTAAAAAAAATAAATAGACTAATTAAAGAGATTGAAAGAAATCCATTTGAGGGGATTGGAGAGCCTGAACCTCTTAAATATAATTGGGCAGGTTATTGGTCAAGACGCATTACTATTGAACATAGACTTGTTTATAAGGTGTTAGATAAACAGATTTTAATTGCTCAATGTCGGTATCATTATAGATAATATCTTAATGAAAAAGCAGATATTTATAGCTACATTACTTTACACTCTATCTACTACTACTATTTTAGGATTACTTTTTACTCTTTTTAATGGTAGTTCATTTATAGTAGCTACTCTATCTATTATCTTTCTATCTCTTATTTTTGGTTATATATTAAATAGTTATATATTAAGCCAAAAGTTTAATAGTGATGAAAATCTACTACACATAACAAAAGAGATACTACATGAACTAAATATCCCAATCTCAACAATAAAAGCAAACACTCTTTTATTAAAAAAATCTCTAAAAGAGAATGATAAATCTTTAAAAAGATTAAATCGTATAGATAACTCTACAAAAAGATTAGAGAGACTATATAGTGAGTTAGTCTATAGCATTAAAAAAGAGATACAGATTATAGAAAAAGAGGAGTTTGAACTTATAGATTTAATAGAAGATAGAGTAAATGAGTTTAAATATCTAAATAGAAACCCATTTATATTAGATTTAGAACCACTTATAATTAAAGCAGATAAAATAGGATTTGAAAAGATGTTAGATAATATAATATCAAACGCTATGAAATACTCCAATAAAGATAAGCCAATCAGAATAACTCTTAAAAATAGTACTTTAACTATTGAAGATAGAGGCATAGGAATAGATGAGACGGAACTAATTAAAATATATGAGAGATATTATCAATCAAATAGTAATATAAAAGGTAGTGGAATAGGACTTGCTTTAGTAAAAGCCTATTGCGATAATGAAAAGATACAGATAAGAATTAGCTCCCAAAAAAATTTAGGAACTAAGGTTAGTTTTGATTTAATAAGAGTTTTAAATTAGATATATTTTCTATCTATTTCACAATCATCAAATTTTGTAAGTCTATTTTTAATAATAAATCTTTTAAGCTTTCTAGTATATTTACCTTTAAGCTCACAGTAGTTTACTAAGTATTTAACTAATTGAAGTGGGTCATCTGTAATATTTCTATGTTTTCTAAAGCTTTTATATGCTCCTCTACCAATAGTTACAAAATAGTCATCAATAGCATCACTAAGAGATTTATATTTTTTTACATAGATAGATTTTCCGTTTCTCTTCTCTTTTGCTCTAATTCTTGGTTCATTTTTATTATATGACCACATACCAAAGATATTGTTTCCTTGTTTAAAAAATCTTGACTCTCCCCATGCTGACTCAATCGCAGCTTGAGCTAATACAATACTAACAGGGTGGGTTTTCATTCTGATAAGAAGCTCTTTATTGTCGGTAGTTTTGAATTTTTTATACATTTTATCGAGGAAAGCTAAATCTTTAGCTGAAGGGTTTGGGTTATCTATAATATTTTTTGCCCTTGTCCTCAGAACTTTAAACTTCTGTTTACTAATTAATATGGCTGGAAGTATCATGTGAAAGAATGTCTCTTTCTTTTTTGAAACTTGTAACTTATTTAAAGAGATAGTGTTTGTATAATTAATAGGTTTAATCTCTTTGTCTTTAAAAATAGTAATATCTTTTGTTGAACGAATTTTTTTATTTACAGGTTTTGCAAATTTATTACAAGACTCCTTCTTCTCCTCATGTAAAATTACATCTTTTACCTCTGAACCATTTAGTATCATTCCTTTTAGTGTCGCCCCTTCACTATACTCATCTACAGAGTTTTCGATATAGAAATATCCACCTTCTGTAGAGAATGAACTAACGGTAATGGTAATAAATATTAAAAAATATTTAATCATGTTATAACGCCTTTTTTGAAAAAATTTTAAAATTATATCTTGCCAACCTTAAAGAAAAGAATTTTTTTTGAAATTACACAAAAATTACACAAAAATCAAAATAAATTAATTTATTTTTTTAAACTTAATTAAAGTCCAAAATATAAAGCTTTGGAGAAGTTTTTTTAAATTATATTTATATATATTCTATTATGTAAGTAAAATAATTTTTTTAGTATCTTTTAGTTTATAATTACTATAATTAAATTATAATTTGCCTAATAGTAATTAGCTTTTATAGTTTTTTTGCTATACTTACGAGCATAAATTTAAACAATTAGGAGAGTGTCATGGCACTATTTGATGATGTAAAAGAGGTAGTTGTAGAACAACTAAATGTTAATCCAGATGAAGTAAAAGAAGAGTCTAAGTTCGTTGAAGACCTTGGAGCTGATAGTCTTGATGTAGTTGAATTAGTAATGGCACTTGAAGAAAAATTTGATATTGAAATTCCTGATGAAGATGCAGAAAAAATTACTAATGTAAGTGACGCTATCAAATTTATAGAAAATATTCAAGCATAATAAAGTTTAGGTTAGGTTTTTATACTTAGCCTACTTAAAATATATATTAAAATTTATCATTGATTAGTTTTAATATATATCTTATAATCCAAAACAGGAGATAGAGTGAAAAGAGTAGTAGTTACTGGCTTAGGAATGATTAATAGCGTTGGACAAGACAAAGAGACATCATTTTCTGCCATTTTAGATGGGAAATGTGGTATTAAGGAGATTAAACTTTTTGATATTGAAAAATTTTCTGTAAAGATTGCAGGAGAGATTACAGATTTTGACCCAAGTGAAGTAATGGATGCTAAAGAGGTAAAAAAGGCTGATAGATTTATTCAATTAGGTATAAAAGCTGCAAATGAAGCCATGGAAGACGCTAATTTTAGTGATAATATAGATAAAGAGAGATTTGGTATCTCTTCAGCTTCTGGTATTGGTGGTCTGCCTAATATAGAAAAAAACTCTATTATATGTAATACAAGAGGTCCAAGAAGAATATCTCCATTTTTTATCCCTTCATCTTTAGTTAATATGTTAGGTGGATTTATCTCTATAGACCATGGATTAAAAGGTCCTAATCTATCTTCTGTAACAGCCTGTGCAGCAGGAACTCATGCTATTGCAGAGGCTACTAAAACAATTATGTTAGGTGGAGCAGATAGAATGTTAGTAGTTGGTGCTGAATCTGCTATTTGTGGAGCTGGTATTGGTGGATTTGCATCGATGAAAGCATTAAGTACTAATAATGACAATCCACAAGAGGCATCTCGCCCATTTGATAAAGATAGAAATGGATTTATTATGGGTGAAGGTGCTGGTGCATTAGTTTTAGAAGAGTATGAGAGTGCTAAAGCTAGAGGTGCTAGAATTTATGCTGAAGTTATTGGATTTGGAGAGAGTGGTGATGCTAATCACATTACAACTCCTGTAATGGACGGCCCACTTCGTGCAATTAAATCGGCTATGAAAATGGCAGGTGATATAAAAATTGACTATATTAATGCACATGGAACTTCTACTCCTGCTAATGATAAAAATGAGACTTCAGCTATTAAAGAGGCATTTGGTGGAAAAGAGAACTGTCCTCCAGTTAGCTCTATTAAAGGTCAAATTGGACACTGTTTAGGTGCAGCTGGAGCTATTGAGGCTATTGTCTCTATTATGGCAATGCGTGATGGAAAACTACCACCAACTATTAACTATACAACTCCTGATGAGAATTGTGATTTGGATTATGTTCCAAACAAAGCAAGAGATGCAGAGCTTAATGTTGTAATGAGTAACTCGTTTGGTTTTGGTGGAACAAACGGGGTTGTTATTTTTAAAAAAATATAAGGTCGTTATATGGCAACATACCTAGAGTTTGAAAAAAAGATTGAGCAGATACAACAAGATATTGACTCTGCTCGTGCAAGAGATGATAAGTTTGCGTTAGAGTCTTTTCAAAAAGATTTAGATAAAGAGATAACAAAAACATTTAAATCTCTAAGTGATTATCAAAAATTACAGTTAGCAAGACACCCTGACCGTCCTTATGCACTAGACTATATTCGTCTTATATTAGATGATGCTTATGAGATACATGGAGATAGAGCTTTCCGTGATGACCCTGCAATTTTATGTTATATGGGTTATATTGATGGTCAAAAAACCATGATTATTGGTGAACAAAAAGGGAGAGGAACAAAACATAAACTAAAAAGAAACTTTGGTATGCCAAATCCTGAAGGGTATAGAAAAGCCCTAAGAGCTGTAAGACTTGCTGAAAAGTTTAATATTCCTGTACTATTTCTAATAGACACTCCAGGTGCATATCCAGGTCTTGGAGCAGAAGAGAGAGGTCAAAGTGAAGCTATTGCTAAAAACCTTTTTGAGTTTACAAATATTAAAGTTCCTATGATTTCTATTGTAATAGGTGAAGGTGGAAGTGGTGGAGCTTTGGCTATAGGTGTCTCTGATAAATTAGCTATGATGCGTTACTCTGTTTTTGCTGTTATCTCACCAGAGGGGTGTGCAGCGATTTTGTGGAATGACCCTAAAAAGGTTGAACAGGCATCAAATGCACTAAAGATTACACCAGATGATTTATTGGCTCACGGTTTAATAGATGATGTATTAGATGAACCACTAATTGGAGCGCATAGAGATAAAAAGAGGTCAGCAGAGGTCGTTAAAAAGTATTTCTTAAAAAATGTAAAAGAGTTAAAAAAGCTATCAGTGGAAGAGATGTTAAATAGAAGATATGAACATTTAACTTCTGTTGGTGCATTTTCAGAAGAGTAGGAAATAGGCAATTTTGCCTATTTAATCTCTTTAATCTCCTCATCTCTATCTAAAATATAACAAAACTTTAATCCATGTAAAAATATAGCCCAAGAGATATATATCCATAAAAAGAAAAATAGTAAAATACTTAAACTTCCATAGATACTTAAATATGTCTTATTATGAAGTACATAAAATATAAATCCAATTTTAGCTAAATACCAAGCAAAAGAAGCTATAAATGAACTAATTACACTAGCTCTGTTTGAGACATTTGTATTTGCTGATATTTTATATGTTAAGAAAAATATAGACCATATAATAATAAATGGTAAAATAGTTATAACCTCAACTCCTGCTGTTACCTCATTTTCATTTAGAAGATTTTGCATTTGGGTAGATAGATAAAATGATAATACAAGCATTATAGGAGTAAGAGTTACAAGAGTCCAATATACAGAAACAGAAGCCCAAAAGGTTCTTCTTGGTGTTTGGAAAATATCATTTACAATATAGTCATAGTTTTTAAAAAACATCATAGAGGCAAATAGTACATATATAACTCCAACCATTCCCAATTTTGCAGAGTTAGCTACAAAACTATTAATATAGGTTAATATCTCTTTTGAGTTTGTAGGCATAAGATTTTCAAAAAGTAGATTTTGAATATTTCTATAAATATCATCAAATATAGGCAGGTGAGTAAGTATTGATAAGATTATAACTAAAAGTGGAATAATAGAAAAGAGAGTATAGAAACTTAAACTTGCAGAATAATATCCCAGTTTATCATCAAAAAGTGATTTAATAAAATCACGAATAAAGATATAGTAGTCTTTTAAAACTGTTTTAGGTTCAATTTCTCTTTTAATCTCTCTCTCCTACTTATAAATTAGTTTTAATATTCTATTATAATTAGAAATAAGAGTTGATTAAATTTTTAAATATTATTATCTATCTAACTCGTCCATAATAAAATCGGCTATTTTTAATGCTATTAAATCTAATCTTGGCTCTAACCACTCTACCTGTTTATTACAACTTATCTCACCTAGTTCCAAGACTAAAAACCCTTTTTCACTATTTACTCTATTAAATCCATAATACTCTGCTAGATTTTTAGTAAAGTTATCCTTATGCCATTTAAAAGGAAAATATCCTCTATAGATGCTTTTCCATCTAAGAGCTGTTCTTCTTGCTTTTGGGTGATTTTTATCATATCCTATAGATGCACCAGTTGAGCATGGTTTTGCCGAACCATCAAAATGTATAGCTACTGCTAATCTTGTATTTGCTATTGGAATATCAGCCCCAACTCTAGTTACATCTATATGGTTTCTTTTTAGCTCTTTTTCTACCTCTTTAGCTACAAGAACATTCCAATCAACCTCTCTATATTTACCATTCACTGAACCAGTATTCCCAAAAGTACGACCTGCATGTCCTGCTTGAATTAATACTGTGGTGTTTATTGGTCTATTATTGAATATACTGATAATTAATGCAAGAAACAGTCCCCCAATTAAAAGACCAAATAGTTGTCTTATTGTCATATCTCCCCCTATTTATAGATTAGATAGTTCTTTCTAATCTCTTTAAACTCATCTAAACCTTTTTTCCAACTTAGCTTAATCTCTTCAGGTTTCATTCCTGCTATTATCTGTTTTCTAAGTTTATCACTTCCTGATAACTTATCAAAAAATCTATTTTTTAAGAAAAATCTACTCTTTTTAGGGTAGTTCTTATAGGCATCAATAAGATAGCTTAAGTTTATTCCATTATATAAATTTATATAAGTAGAACGCAAATCAACCCCATAACAGACCTTTCCTTTAAATTTAGGATATTTTGCACCCTCCATTGGTTGAGGAGTAAAGCTAAAATCTTTTTTCTTATATAGTGGATTACCATATATCTGAAACTGCATAGTAGTCCCTCTTCCAACTGAAAAAACAGTACCCTCAAATAGCGCTAATGATGGGTATAGATATATAGATAACTCATTAGGTAGATTTGGTGAGGGTTTGACTGGTAGATAGTAGAAAGAGTGGTGTGTATAATTTTTTATAGGAACTACTTTTAAATCGGCTTTTAAATTACCTTTTAACCAACCCTCTCCATTTATCATTAAAGCATACTCACCTATAGTCATACCGTAAAGTATTGGTACTGGGTGAAATCCTACAAATGATTTATATTTAAAGTTTAAAATCTCACCATCAATTCTCTCTCCATTTGGATTTGGTCTATCTAATACAATAATAGGAATGTGTCTCTCTGCTGTTGCCTCCATAACATAGTGAAGTGTAGAGAGATAGGTGTAGAACCTAACTCCTACATCTTGAACATCAAAAATAACTACATCTATATCTTCTAAATCTTTTTTAGTAGGTTTTTTATGTTTTCCATATAGTGATACTATAGGTAAACCTGTAGCACTATCTTTTCCATTTTTAACTCTCTCTCCTGCATCAGCACTACCTCTAAATCCATGCTCTGGAGCAAAAATCTTTACAATATTAATCTTTTTGCTAAGTAGATTATCTATTAAATGTTCACCATCAATTAGAGATGATTGATTTACTACAACAGCTACTCTTTGATTTTTTAAAAGTGGTATATACTCACTAAAATTCTTAGCACCTACCTCAATATCGGCTCTAATTATTCCTAAAAGAAGCAGAAAAAATATAATTATTCGTCTCATAACTCTACACCGTTTGGGTGCTATTGGTTTTTCTAACCTTTAACATCCCCTCCATACTTAAATAACTATTTAAAGCACTAATATATGCTCTAGCACTAGCTAACATTGTATCAATATTTAATCCATGTCCAATAATAGCTGGTTCATTATCGTTAAACTCAACCTTAACAGTTACATTAGCTAAGGCATCTTTTCCTTTACTTACAGAGGTTACTTTATAGTCCATAAGTCTCCCCTCATATCCTGAAATTCTATCAATAGTTTTAAATATTGCATCAACACTACCCTCACCAATACTAGCATCAATTTTTATCTTGCCATCTTTTTTAATAGTAATAGTAGAACTAGCAACTCCCTCACTACAGTTCATTATCTGTAAAGATACCAACTCATAAACTTGTGTAGCTTTTGTCATCTCATTTGTTACAATAGCTCTTAAATCATCATCATAAATATCTTTTTTCTTATCTGCTAATATTTTAAATCTCTCAAATGAGCTATTTAAAGCACTATCTTCTAAATTAAAGCCTAGTTTTGCCAATTTATCTTTAAATGCAGCTCTTCCAGAGTGTTTACCCAATACTAAAGTATCATCTATATCTAAACCAATATCAGCAGGAGTTATAATCTCATAAGTCTCTCTATTTTTTAACATTCCATCTTGATGAATTCCACTCTCATGAGCAAACGCGTTTTTACCTACTATTGCTTTATTTGGTTGAGGTTCAATTCCTGTTATATTTGCTATAAGACGGCTTGTTGGATATATCTCTTTAGTGTTGATATTGGTCTTAAAGTTAGAAAAAATGTCACCTCTTGTTTTTAATATCATAACAATCTCTTCTAAAGCTGCATTTCCTGCTCTCTCTCCTAATCCATTAATAGTACACTCTACCTGTCTTGCACCATTTACTATAGCCTCTAAAGAGTTAGCCACACCTAATCCTAAATCGTTATGGTTATGGACTGATATTATGGCTCTATCTTTTGTATATTCACTCATAATTTTAATCATCTCTCCAATCTCACTTGGCATTCTAAATCCAACGGTATCGGGTAAATTAATAGTTGTAGCACCTGCCTCTATTACAGCATCACTTATCTCTTTTAAGAACTCAATATCACTTCTTCCTGCATCTTCACAACTAAACTCAACATCATCAACAAACTCTCTAGCATAAAGAACTGAATTTACAGCTCTCTTTATAACCTCATCAGGAATCATTTTAAGTTTATATTCAATATGAATTGGACTTGTAGCTATAAATGTGTGAATTCTTTTTCTTTTTGCTTTAGCTATTGCTAGACCAGCTGATTTTATATCGTTATCTATAGCTCTTGCTAATGAACATACAGTTGAGTTTTCTACTCTCTCGGCAATTTTAGATATAGCATCAAAATCCCCTGGACTAGCTGCTGCAAATCCAGCTTCAATAATATCAACTCCTAATTTTTCTAACTGAATAGCAATTTGTATCTTCTCTTCTGTATTCATAGAAGCACCAGGGCTTTGTTCCCCATCTCTTAGTGTCGTATCAAATATTTTAATTGTATCTTTAGTCATTATTTTCCCTTATATATATATGAAATTATCCATATAAACAAATTATCTAATTTTATCTAAAAGTAGATATATTAGAAACTAAATTATAGTAATTGTAGTGTGAAATTGTGGTATTACAGTGATAGAAGTAGCAGAAGAGATTTTTCTTGTATTGGTCTATGTTTTATCATTATGATATTTTTCACGGCTCTCTCCTATCTTGTTTTTTAGGAGTATAACATAAAAGATATTAAGAGTTTATATTAAAAAGCCACCTATTAGCAATCTCTCTTAATCCTACAACATTATCAGAAGCAAAAATTTTTAATTTAGTTTCACTCTCTATCTCTTCTAAAGAGTTATGTTCTTTTAAATACTCAACTATAGCTTCACCTGAATGGATAAGCATTGGCTTTTTATTAAAATAGTCTTCTAAAGCACTGCTAATAAGTGGAAAGTGGGTACAACCTAAAATAATAGCTTTAGGGGTTGAGATATTATTAAAGTAGTGTCTCATTGTAGCATTTAAAATCTCTCCACTAAAAATACCCTCTTCAACTAAAGGAACAAATAGTCCTGTTTGAATTGCTGTTATATTGGTATATCCTAGTTTAGATAGAGCATCTTGATAACGAGAAGAGCTAATAGTTGCACGAGTTGCAATAATTAAAATTGGCTCATCTTTTTTAATATAATGATTTTCAACAGCCATTACACCAGATTTTATAACACCAAGTACTGGATAACTACTTTGAATATTCATCTCATCTAAAGCGTAAGCACTTACTGTATTACATGCTGTAATAAGCAGGTCTATATCAAAGTTATTAAAAAACTCTAAAGCCTCTAGTGAGTAGCGAATAATAGTATTTTTATCTTTAGTTCCATAAGGAACTCGTGCTGTATCTCCATAATAGATTATCTCTTTAAATAGTTTAGACTCTATTAGAGATTTTACAACACTAAGTCCTCCTGCACCTGAATCAAATACACCAATTCTCATTAGCCATCATTCATAATTGCTAAGAACTCTTCATTACTTTTAGTCTTAGTCATTTTAGAGAATAAGAACTTAAGCCCTTCTACATCTTCCATATTCTGCATAGCATTTCTAATTGCCCATACTTTTTGAAGAGTTTGAGGGTCTGTCATAAGTTCCTCTTTTCTTGTTCCTGATTTTGTTACATCTATTGCTGGGTATATTCTTCTATCTGCTACATATCTATTTAGTACAACTTCAGAGTTACCAGTTCCTTTAAACTCTTCAAATATAACTTCGTCCATTCTACTACCAGTCTCAATTAGAGCAGTAGCTACAATAGTTAAACTTCCACCCTCTTCAATATTTCTAGCAGCTCCAAAAAATCTTTTTGGTTTATGTAGAGCATTTGCATCAACCCCACCAGATAAAACTTTTCCTGAACTTGGAGTTACTGTATTATATGCACGAGCAAGTCTAGTTATAGAGTCAAGTAAGATTACCACATCTTTACCACTCTCTACTCTTCTTTTTGCCTTTTCAATAACCATTTCAGCAGTTCTTACATGATTTTGAGCAGGTAGGTCAAAAGTAGAACTATAAACCTCACCTTTAACAGAGCGTTGCATATCTGTTACCTCTTCAGGTCTTTCATCAATTAATAGAACCATTAAAGATACATCAGGAGAGTTATATGATATACCGTGAGCTAACTCTTTTAAAAGTTCAGTCTTACCAGTTCTAGGAGGAGCTACTATTAAAGCTCTTTGACCTTTTCCAATAGGCGTAAATAGGTCTAAGACTCTACCTGTTAATTTTAAAGGATTGTACTCTAATTTTAATCTCTCTGTGGCATATAGTGGAGTTAGATTATCAAATAGAGGTCTTTTTTTAGACTCTTCGGGAGGAAGATAGTTTATTGCCTCTATCTTAAGTAAGGCATAATACTTCTCTTGGTCTTTTGGTTGTCTAACTTGTCCAGTTACCACATCACCATTTCTTAAGGCAAATCTCTTAATTTGAGTACTACTTACATAAGTATCATTACTAGAGTTAGCAAAGTTACCATCTTCACTTCTTAAAAAACCGTAACCATCATTCATAACCTCTAATATTCCAGTAAAAAGAATAAACCCACCCTGTTTAACTTGAGACTTTAAAATTTCAAAGATTAAATCTTTTCTTTTAAACTCATTTGGGTTTTCTACCCTTACCTTTAGAGCAATACCTACTAGCTCTTCTAGTGTTTTAGATTGTAAATCCTCAACCTTATATCCTTCAACAGGAATATGTGTTCTATTGTTATTGCTGTTACTTTTCTTTTTATTATAGTGTCGTTTTTGTTGTTGTTCGCTCATAAGTCCTCTTGAAAGCTATATGGAGTTTCTTTGTAGATTTTATTTTGTAGTTTTACCATTATAATCAATTTTAGGTTAAATTTTCATTTATCAATCAAAATTCTACTATAATTACATTTAAAAAAGATTAATTATGCAACAATTATTTATAACTGACCTAGACCACACATTTCTACATAGTAGCCAAAAGGTTACTCCATATAGTAAAAAGGTTTGGAATAAAAAAGCAAAAGAGACACCACTTTCAATAGCTACTGCTAGAAGCTTTAATAAAACAGAAGAGTTTTTTAAGGGAATGAGACTCAACACTCCTCTAATTTTATTAGATGGTGCAATGGTAGTAACTCCTGAAAAAAAACTAATAGAGATAAAGACTTTAAAAAAAGATATAGTAAATTTAATTATTAATGAGGGTAGAAAATTCCAAATAGAACCATTTATAATAGCACTAAAAGACCATAGAACTTTAGAAGAGTCATTTTTACTCCCTCCTATTATAAATATGAATAGTTATCAAGATACTCTTATAAAAAAGAGCTATTCAAAAGATAAAAGAGTTAAATTTTGTAAAAAGATAGAAGGAGTTAATGATACGCTAAAAGTTGTATATATGGGAGAAGAGAGCATATTAAGACCTCTATCAATCCAAATAAAAGAGTTACTTAAAAATGAAATTGAGGTAAAGTTAGCACCTGAAAAGTATATGGGGTGCTACTTTTTGACTCTCTTACACCCATTAGCAGATAAAGCACACGCTTTAAAAAAGGTAAATGAGTATTTAGATATTTCACTAAAAAATACAACTGTATTTGGAGATAGTTTGAATGATATAGAGATGTTTAAAATAGCAGGAACTTCTATAGCTGTTAGTAATGCTTTAGATGAGGTTAAAAAAGAGGCTTCTATTATTTTACCTCATAGTAATGATGAAGATGGGGTTGCTAGGTATTTAGACAAGGTTTAATTTTAAGCAATCTGAACATAACCAATTTTTAGATAAAATCCCAATCAATAATAATAATTAGGAATTAACTAAATGAGTTTAGATATAAAAACTTTAGTCCAAAAGTATAATACACCTCTATATGTGTATGATTTTAATAATATTGCTAGTAGATATAAAGAGCTTAAAGAGTCTTTTGAGGGAAAGAAATCTTTAGTAGCTTATGCTGTTAAGTCTAACTCCAACTTAGCAGTTATTAAACACTTAGCAAAACTTGGTGCTGGTGCTGATTGTGTAAGTATTGGTGAGGTAAAAAGAGCTTTAAAAGCAGGTGTCAAAAAATATAAGATTATATTCTCTGGTGTTGGTAAATTAGATAGTGAGATAAGAGAGGCTTTAGAAAAGGATATTTTACTTCTTAATTTAGAGAGTGAAGCTGAAATGAAACGGGTTGAAATGATAGCTAAAGAGTTGCAAGTTGAGGCTAGAATTTCTATTAGAGTAAACCCTAATGTTGACCCAAAAACTCACCCTTATATCTCAACAGGACTTCATGAAAATAAGTTTGGGGTTAGTATAGATAGTGCTAAAAGAATGTATATTTATGCTAAAAAATCTAAATATTTAAATCCTATAGGGATACATTTTCATATCGGTTCTCAACTTACAGAACTTTCACCTATTAGAGAGGCTTGTGAAATAGTTGCTGATTTAGTTCGCTCTTTAAAAGCTATTGATATTGATATTAAGTTCTTTGATATTGGTGGAGGATTAGGTGTTGTTTATAATGAAGAAGAAACTATTGACCCTAAAGAGTATGCTTTAAATATATTGCAATCTATTAAAGGGTTAGATTTAACTATTGTTATGGAACCTGGTAGATATATAATGGCAAATGCTGGTATATTTTTAACTAGAGTTCTTTATGAAAAGAGAAATGGCAATAAGAGATTTGTAATAGTTGATGGTGCTATGAATGATTTACTTCGCCCTAGTCTATATAATGCTTATCATAAAATAGAAGCAGTCCAAAAAGATGGAGAGAAAAGTAGTGCTGATGTGGTAGGGCCTGTTTGTGAGAGTGGGGATTTTTTAGGCAAAAGCGTACCTCTTCCTCCATTAGAGCATAATGATATTTTAGTGGTTCATAGTGCAGGGGCTTATGGATTTACAATGTCTAGTAATTATAATACTAGGGGAAGAGTTGCAGAGGTTGCCATATTAGATGGAAAAGATTATCTAATACGAGAGCGAGAAAGTTTTGAAGACCAAATAAGATTAGAAGAGGCTTGTGATACAAGTTGGCAGTAGAGGCAATCCTTTAAGGTTGCCCACTATTAGGGTAAGGGAAATATAAAAGGAAAAATTATGACACTTGATGAGTTACGAGTTGAAATTGATAAGATAGATAATAAGTTATTGGAACTCTATAATAAGAGAATGGAGTTTGTTCATAAGGTAGGGGAGTTAAAAAATACAACGGGAGCGCCTATCTATCGACCAGAGAGAGAGCAGTCAATTTTGACTCGGCTCAAAGAGAAAAATAGTGGAAAGCTAACAGATAAAGCAATAGACGCACTATTTTTAGAGCTATTTGCAGTAGCTAGAAATATTGAACTACCTGAACGAATAGCATATTTAGGGCCAGAAGCCTCATTTACACACCAAGCAGCAGAGAGTAAATTTGGAGCTATGAGTGCATATTTACCTATTAAATCTATTAAAGGTGTCTTTAGAGAGGTAAATAAAGGAACTGCTAAATTTGGTGTAATCCCTATTGAAAATAGCTCTAATGGTTTTGTAACCGATACTATTAATGGACTTAGTAGTTATGATTTAAAGATTATTGCAGAAGTTTTTGTTGATATTCACCACACTTTAGCTACAACTTGTAATGATATAAAAGATATTAAAAGAATATACTCAAAAGATATAGCCTTTGGACAGTGCCAAAACTTTTTACAAGATTGTGGACTTGATGAGGTAGAACAAATTCCAGTTGAGTCAACAGCCAAAGCTGCAAAATTAGCTAAAGAAGATAAAAAAAGTGCTGCAATCTGTGCTGATGTTGCTGCTAAAATGTACTCTTTACCAATTCTTTTTGAAAATATTGAAGATTATGATAATAATAGAACGAGATTTTTTATTATTAGCAATTTTGATAACTTACCATCAGAGTCAGATAAGACATCTATTATAGTAAAATTACCAAATATAGCAGGTGCATTGGTTGAGTTTTTAAAAGATTTTGAGAAAGCAAAAATTAATCTCACTAAGATAAAATCTCACATAGTTAAAGGCGAGTCTCTATTTTTTATTGAATTTAATGGACATAAAGATAATAAAGATATAAAAGAGATTATAGAAAAACATAAAGATAGTATAAAAGTACTAGGCTCTTATGTTAAAGAGAGCGATGATATTTAATAAGGAGAGTTAGTGAAGTTTAATAGTAGTCTAAAAGATATAAAAATTTACGAGGCAGGAAAGCCTATTGAGTTGGTTGTTAGAGAGTTTGGAATTGACCCAAAAGCTGTAGTAAAACTAGCCTCTAATGAGAACCCAAAAGGGTGTAGCCCAAAAGTGGCTAAAGCTATTTCCCAAAATGCACATAAAGCCTATTTATACCCAGATGATAGCTTTTATGAGTTAAAAGATGCTCTATCTAAAAGATTTAGTGTGGAAAGTAGTAATATAATTATTGGAGCAGGAAGTGACCAAGTTTTAGAATTTATATCACGAGCTTTACTTAGTTCTAATGATACTGTTTTAATGAGCAAAGTCACTTTTGCAATGTATGAGATATATGCTAAACAGATGGAAGCAAAGATTATAAGAACCTCATCTTATCAACATAGAGTTAATGAGTTTATAGAAGCTTATAATAAACATAACCCAAAAATTATCTACTTATGTACTCCAAATAATCCAACAGGAGATGGAATTACAAAAGAGGATGTATTTAAGATTATAGATGCAGTGGGAAGTGATACTTTAGTGGTTATTGATGGTGCTTATATGGAGTATGCTAGTGCAAAAGATAAAGCTTATGAGATTACACCTAATGATATTTTAGATAGAGAAAATATTATATATCTTGGAACTTTCTCTAAAGCTTACGGTTTAGGTGGAATGAGAATAGGTTATGGTATTGCTAACTCTAAACTTATAAAAGAGTTATATAAGATAAGACCACCATTTAATATTACAACTCTATCTCTGATTGGAGCAATAGAGGCTTGTAAAGATAAGGAGTTTGTAAGAGAATCTATAGAGTTACACCAAAGAGAGATTAAAAGGTATGAAGAGTTTGCTAAAGAGATGGGATTTAGTTATATAGATAGCTATACTAACTTTATAACATATCTGTTTCCTTATAACCTAAACTCAACTACTATTTCAGATGCTCTTTTTAAAGAGGGAGTTATTATTAGAAATTTAGCCTCTTATGGAATGAATGCTATTAGAGTAACAGTTGGAACAGGTGAGCAAAATAGTAGATTTTTTGAAGTTTTTAGAAAGGTGGCTAATTGAATAAGTTTGGAGATTTAAAAACAAAAAGTGTAAAAGAGTTAGAAGAGATAGCAGAGCAGATAAGAGAGAGAATTCTTGAAGTTGTTAGTAAAAATGGTGGACATCTAAGCTCAACTTTGGGAGCGACTGATATTATTGTAGCAATGCACAAAGTATTTGATGCAGAAAAAGACCCATTTATATTTGATGTATCTCATCAATCTTATGCACATAAACTACTAACTAATAGATGGGAAGAGTTTGATACACTTCGTCAATTTAATGGACTTAGTGGATATACTAAACCAAATGAGTCTAAAAGTGACTATTTTATGGCAGGACATAGCTCTACTTCTATCTCTCTAGCAGTCGGTGCATGTAAAGCTATTAGATTAAAAGGTGAAGAGGGCGGTAGAATACCTATTGCACTTATTGGTGATGGTAGTATGAGTTCTGGTATGGTTTATGAGGCTATGAATGAGTTGGGAGATAGAAAATATCCTGCCATTATTATTTTAAATGATAATGAGATGAGTATAGCATCTCCTATTGGGGCTTTAAGTAGAATGTTATCTCAAACTATGGCTTCACCTTTCTATCAAAAATTTAAAAATATTACAAAAGATGTTTTAGAAAATCTTCCTAAAAGTGCTACCTATATGGCAAAAAGATTTGAAGAGTCTTTTCAACTTATTACCCCTGGTATTCTATTTGAGGAGTTAGGATTAGAGTATATTGGACCAATTAATGGACATAATATCTCATCTTTAGTTGACACTCTAAAACTTGCTAAAAATATGAGTCGTCCTGTTATTATTCATGTTCAAACCACCAAAGGAAAAGGTTATGAGATAGCAGAAGGTGCAGGTTCGAGTAAGGAGCATTGGCATGGAGTTAGTGCTTTTGATATTAATACAGGAAGTAGCAATAAAAAATCAGCTCCAAAGGCATCAACTGCTATTTTTTCAGAAACATTAGTTGATTTAGCAGATAAAGATGAAAAGGTAGTAGGAGTTACAGCTGCAATGCCAAGTGGAACAGGTATGAGTGCTGTTATAGAGAAATATCCTGAAAGATTTTGGGATGTAGCAATAGCAGAACAACACGCAGTAACCTCTATGGGTGCTTTAGCAAAAGAGGGGTTTAAACCATTTTGTGCAATATACTCTACATTCTTACAAAGAGGGTATGACCAAGTTATCCATGATGTATGTTTAATGAATTTAGGTGTAGCTTTTGCCATAGATAGAGCAGGAATTGTTGGAGAAGATGGAGAGACACATCAAGGTGTATTTGATATTTCCTTTCTTCGAGCCATTCCAAACATGACAATATTTGCACCATCATCAAATAAAAGTATGGTTGAAGCTATGAAATTTGCAAAAGATTTCCCAACTCCTTGTGCATTTAGATACCCAAGAGGTGCATTTAGCTTTAATGAAGAAGATACTACTCCTTTTGAATTAGGAAAATCAAACACTATTCAAGAGGGAGATGATATTTTATTTATAGGTTATGGAAATGGAGTAGGAAGAGCTATAGAGACAGCTAAACTTATAGATTATACTCCTACTATATTAGATTTAAGATTTGTAAAACCACTAGATAGAGAGAGACTTATAGAGTTATCTAAAAGTCATAAAAGATGGTTTGTATTTAGCGATAGTGCAAAAATAAGTGGTGTTGGAAGTGCTATTTTAGAGTTACTTTGTAAAGAGAATATTAGAGATATAGATTTAACCTCTTTTGAGTATAAAGATGAGTTTATTACTCATGGAAATACTGCATTAGTAGAGAAAAGTTTGGGAATTTTACCTGAACAGTTGGCTTTGAAGATATAATTTAAGTAATATATATGTATGATAATAGTATGATAATTATCATACATAAGGAGTTAAAATGTTAAGAAAAACAATAACTATTCAACCCGATATATTTCAAGCTTTAGAGGTTAATAAAATTACAAATCAATATCAATCTTTTTCAGAAATGGTCTCTTCTGCTTTAAAGCTTCTTATAGAAAAACAGAAAAAAGAGGCATATAAAAAAGCTTTATTGGAGGCTTCAAAAGATAAACTCTATTTAGAAGATATGAAAAAGATTGATAAAGCATTCTATTATGCAGATAATGAGAAAAGTTTATGAACCAATACGATGTATATTTAGCTGATTTAAATCCAACTATTGGTCGAGAACAGAGGGGAAAAAGACCAATATTAATTATTTCAAATAATTATGAAAATATTTTAGATGTAGTTACAATTATACCAATTACATCTCTTAAAAAAAATAGAAAAGTATATCCTAATGAGTTTCTATTAAAGTATGAATTAGAAAAACCCTCTATTCTTTTGTGTCAACAGATACGAACTATATCAAAAAAGAGATTAATTAAAAAATTAACAAATATAAATAATCCTTTCAGTCGTAAAGAGATTATGGAGATATTGTGTCGTAGATTTGATGAAGTATAGTAAATTTATAAAATTAAATCAAGGTAAGCAAATAAAAAATGACAAAAGAGTACATATTTACAAGTGAGTCAGTAACCGAAGGTCACCCAGATAAGATGGCAGACCAGATAAGTGATGCTATTTTAGACTATATTATAGAAAGAGACGAAAACGCAAGAGTTGCTTGTGAGACGGTTTTAACTACAGGTATATGTCTAATTGCAGGAGAGCTTAAAACTGATATATATGCTCCAATGCAAGATATAGCAAGAGATGTAATTCGAGAGATTGGATATACTGATGCCTCATTTGGATTTGATTATAGAAGTGCAGGAATTTTAAATGCTATTGGAGAGCAGAGTATAGATATTAATCAAGGAGTTGATAGAAGTTCAGGTGAACTTGGAGCTGGTGACCAAGGCATGATGTTTGGTTACGCTTGTAGTGAAACAGATGAACTTATGCCTCTGCCTATCTCTTTAGCTCACAAATTAACGGCAAAACTAGCAGAAGTTAGAAAAAATGGAACAGTTCCATTTCTAAGACCAGATGGTAAAGCACAAGTTAGTGTAAAATATATAGATGGAAAACCAATATCAGTTGATACTGTAGTAATATCTGCTCAACACAATGATAATATATTCCCTTCTACTCTAAGAGATGCTATTATTACAGAAGTAATTGAAGAGGTTATTCCAAAAGAGTTACTAAAAGATACAACCTATCATATTAACCCAACAGGAAGATTTGTAATTGGAGGACCTCAAGGAGATGCTGGTTTAACTGGTAGAAAGATAGTTGTTGATACTTATGGTGGAAGTTGTCCTCATGGTGGAGGAGCTTTTTCAGGAAAAGACCCAACTAAAGTAGATAGAAGTGGTGCTTATATGGCTAGATATATAGCTAAAAATTTAGTTTCAGCAGGAGTTAGTGAAAGATTAACCGTTCAATTAGCTTATGCTATTGGCATAGTAGAGCCTGTATCTATAATGGTTGATACTCATGGTAGCAGTAGTATAGAAAATTATAAAATAGAAGAGTGTATAAAGGATATTTTTAATCTATCACCTGCAGGGATTATTAAAGAGCTTGATTTACTAAAACCTATATATAAGAAAACAGCATCTTATGGTCACTTTGGTCGTGAAGATATGGGCTTTAGTTGGGAAAAAACTAATCGTGTAGATGAGATAAAAAGCTACCTAAGAGTTAAAAAATGTTAGTTAAATTAAACATTTAAAGGGTTATTTAATTATCTTTTGCTATAGTTTTGAGTAACTTAAAATTAGGAGAAAATATGGCAGTAATTATTACTGATACTTGTATCAATTGTGCAGCTTGTATTGACGAATGTCCAGTAGAAGCAATCGTAGATGAGGATGATAACCCAACAGGTGAAGAAACCTATTATGTTTATGCAGATAAATGTGTAGAGTGTGTTGACCATTTTGATGTTCCAGCATGTGCTGAAGCTTGTCCAACAGAGGGTTGTATCCAATGGAGCGACTGTGTTGATGGTATGCCTTGCTCACCAGATAGAGGTGAAAAGGGTGAACCAGTTATTGAAGACTAGTTCTTTTTAACCTTTTTGGGTATCTATTATAGATACCCATCTATTAAAACCTTCTTTAAAAAATTTTCTAAAAAAGCTTTTTTTCATTAACTTTTTGATAGTATTCCACTCTAAAATAGAATGGATAGTAATTTTTATACTATCACAATGGAGCAAATACCAATGGAACAAACATTATCAATTATTAAGCCTGACGCTGTAGCTAAAAATGTAGTAGGTCAAATCTTAGCTAGATTTGAAAATGCAGGGCTAAGAATTGCAGCAACTAAAAAAATTCAATTAAGCCAAGCTGATGCTGAAGCTTTTTATGCAGTTCACTCTGAAAGACCTTTCTTTAAAGATTTAGTTGAATTTATGATTAGTGGTCCAGTTGTAGTAACTGTATTAGAGGGTGAAAATGCAATGGCTAAAAATAGAGAGCTTATGGGTGCCACTAATCCTAAAGAGGCTGAAGCTGGTACTATTAGAGCTGATTTTGCTGAAAGTATTGATGCTAATGCAGTTCATGGAAGTGACTCTGTAGAAAATGCTGAAATTGAAATTAACTTTTTCTTTGCACAAAGAGAGATTGTATAATTAAACTATGAAAATAGTTTTTGATAAGGTAAATCATACTAAAAGACCTTTTAAATTGAGTGTTAATAGTATCTCTTTAGAGGGTAATTTAGTAAAAAGAGGTTATCATCGTGTTAGTTTAAATGGAAATCTACAAGGTATTATAAATTTAATATGTGATAGATGTGGAGATGAGTTTAAAGAAGATATTAGCTCACCTCTTAATTTAACTTTAAGTGATGAAGTTATAGAAACACAAGATGATTTAGATATAATCGAATTTTTAGATGGAGTTATTGATATTGAATTTATTATTCAAAGTGAAATAGCATCTATTCAAAACTCATATCATATATGTAAAAAATGTGAGAGTGATAAAGACGAATTTGAAAGAGAATTTTAAAGTTTTAGCTTTAAGAAAATAAAAAATAAAAAAGGATAAAAAATGGCAGTACCTAAGAGACGAGTAAGTAAAACAAGATCGGCAAAGAGAAGAACACACTATAAAGTTACACTTCCAAGACCTGTAAAAGATGAAGATGGAACATGGAGAATGCCTCACCATATCAATTTGACAACTGGTGAATATAAGACGACTAAAGCGTAGTAAGCAGTTTTTATGATTAGAATTGCCATAGACGCAATGGGTGGGGACTTTGGTCCTGAACCTATTATTGAAGGTGTAATTCAAGCACTTGATGAAAAAAATTTCTTACCTATACTTGTAGGTGATAGAGAACAGATATTCCAACACCTCCCACAATATTACTTAGAGCAAGTAGAGATAGTAGAAGCAAGTGATGTTATTTCAATGAGTGACTCTGCAACACAAGCTTTAAAAAGAAAAGAGTCATCTATATATAAAGCTGTTGAGTTAGTAAGAAATAAAAAAGCAGATGGTGTAGTATCAGCAGGACATAGTGGTGCTACAATGGCACTTGCTACTTTAAGAATAGGAAGACTTCCTGATATATCTAAACCAGCCCTTGCTACTATTATGCCAAGCCTTTCACCTATTGCAAATACACTTCTACTTGATGTAGGAGCTGTTACAGATTGTACTCCTAAAAATCTATATGAGTTTGCTATTATGGGTGAAGTTTATGCTCAAAAAGTTTTAGGACTTAGAAAACCATCAGTTGGACTTTTAGCTAATGGTGAAGAGGATAGTAAAGGAAATGCTTTAACAAAAGAGGCTTTTAAACTTATGAAAAATGGTGTCCCAGGTTTTAAAGGCAATGTTGAAGGTAGTGATATTTTTAATGGCTCTGTTGATGTTGTTGTGTGTGATGGGTTTACAGGAAATATTACACTAAAGGCTAGTGAAGGTGTAGCTTCAACTATTTTTGCTCTAATGAAAACACAAATAAGAAAATCAATTCCTGCAAAAATTGGTGCTTTGCTTATGAAGAAAAAAGTGTTTACAAAACTTAAAAATAAAGTAGATTATGCAGAATATGGTGGCGCACCTTTACTTGGAGTAAATGGTTGTGCTATTATATCGCACGGAAAAAGTAATGCTAAAGCAATTAAAAATGCTATTTTTCAAGCTATAGCATATAATGATTCTAAAGTTAATATTGCAATTGAAGAGTTGCTTCTTAAAAATAAGGTATAAGGTAAAAAATGTACGCAAAATTTCACTCTATAGGGGCTTTTGTACCCTCGAAAGTATTGAGCAATGCTGATTTAGAAAAGATGGTTGATACCAGTGATGAATGGATTTTAAAGCGTACAGGTATTAAAGAGAGGCGTATTGCTAGTGAAAATGAAGTTACTAGTGATATGGCTACTATCGCTTCAAAAATAGCCATAAAAAGAGCTGGTTTAGAAAAAGAGGATATTGATTTAGTTGTTTGTGCTACTGTTACACCAGACTACTTTAATATGCCTTCTACTGCATGTGTAATTTCTGATAAACTAGGTATTAAAAATGTTCAAGCATTTGATATAAGTGCTGCTTGTAGTGGTTTTGTATATGCTCTAAGTGTAGCAAAAGCGTTTATAGAATCGGGCATGAAAAAACATGTACTTATAATTGGTGCTGAAAAGTTTAGCTCTTTAGTTGACTATACAGATAGAAGTACCTGTATATTATTTGGAGATGGAGCAGGTTCTGCTGTTATATCTGCTACAGAAGATAAAAATGAGGCTATAATTGATATTCATGCAAGTGCAGATGGAAGTTATGCAGACTTTTTAGTAACTCCTGCCCCTGGTGCAGTTCACCCAGTATCTCAAAAAGTTATAGATGAAGGTTTAAACTTTGTTCAAATGAAAGGAAATGAGACCTTTAAATTAGCAGTTAGAACTTTAACTAAAGATGTAAAAGAGATTTTAGCAAAAAATAAAATAGATGCAAAAGATATTCCACACTTTGTTCCACATCAAGCAAACTATCGTATTATTAAAGCTGTGGGAGATGCGTTAAAGATGACAGAAGAACAAGTAGTACTAACTGTTGGAAAATATGGTAACACTTCAGCTGCATCAATTCCTATGGCAATAAATGATATTTACGAGTCAGGAAGACTTAAAAAAGGTGAGCTAATGTTACTTGATACATTTGGTGGAGGTCTTACTTGGGCTAGTGCCTTACTACCATTTGCAGGAGAGAGTTTATAAATATTATTCTACTCAAGCTTACCAGTTAAAATTGAGTGAATATAAGCAATAGCTACACCTAAAATAAGACCTAAAATAAGAGCTGTTAAAAGAACAATTCCTCTTCTAGGTCTAATAGGAATACCATTTGAGTAAGCTCTATCTATAACCTCATAATCAGATATAGTAGCTACTCTTTTCATCTCATTTTCAGATTTTTTCTCTAAAAGATAAGAGTACATATTAGAATTTACCTCATATCTTCTTTTTAAGTGAATAAGCTGTTTTTCTTTACTTGGAAGAGTTTTTAACTCACTCTCATACTCTTTTTTTAAAGCTAAAAGATTTTTATGCTTATTTCTTATATCAGATTTTATATTTTTAATATTTAAAGAGATAAGATGTCTCTTTTTCTTAATATCTCTTCTTAAAGTTTTTAATTGTGGATACTTTTCTGTAAACTCTGTACTTAATTCACTAGCTCTAGCTTCTAAAACTTGTAACTGTTCTATTACTCTAACTGTAGTCTCATCACCAATCTCTCTTAAAGTTGGTGTTATAGTCTCTAAATGTCTATTTTTTTTAATAAATGGCATAACTCTTTTTATCAATTTAGATTTTATTCTATTTTCATATAACTCAATCTCAATACGACTTAATCTATCTAAAATAGCAGAAGATTGAATAGATGGCTCTATTATATTATTAGAAACCCTATATCTCTCTAATTGATTTTCAGACTCTTCTAATTTTTGTCCTATTATTTTTAGTTGACCATTTATAAAATCTAAAATTTTATTACTCTTTTTACTCTTGTCAGTTATGCTCTGTTTTATATAAGCATCTATAAGTGCATCAACATAAATCTTAGCTCTTAAGGGAGATGTATCTTCATAACTTACTTTAATTAGTGATACTTTATCATTTAACTTAGATACTTTTAGATTTTTTTTTACTATATTTTCATAGATTTTTCTATTACTACCATTTAGTTTAAAAAATATATCTTGGTTAAAGTTAGAACTCTTTTTAACAATAAATTTAAAGTTTTTTGTCTTAATCCACTCTCTATATTTATACTTTCTCTTACCTAAAACTCCATTTTGTTTAAGTTGAAAACCATCTTTTATAGGGTGAAGTATAATCTCTTTACCAATAATCTTTGGATTTAAAATAGTTATATTATCTATTTCTATTGGAGGATTTAAAAAATATTCAACTTTTTTATAACCCTCTTTTCTGAAATATTGCACTTCTAAATTTAGCTTATCAATAGCCTTATTATTAGTATAAAAAGTCTTTAAAATAGCCAATTCTTGGTCAACTCCTCTAGTTCCACTAATGGCTAAAGCATTACTTAAAGGGTCTTGATTTACTATATTATGGGTATCTGATTTTATCTTTATAAGTGCAGAAGAGATATATATAGATGGTTGAAAATATAAATATAGTGCTGTTAATATTAATAATAAAAAAGCTATAGAAAAAATTAACCACTTATATGGAGCAGTAATTTTAAGAAACTCCAAAAAATATATTTTATCTTTCATAATAGACCTCTATTTTTAAGTTAATATAATTTTAACATAATAAAAATAAAAAACAACAATATTTAACTTTAAATATTAAATATTTTATAAAGGTCTAAAATTTTAATTGACTACAATAATATTATTAACTAATTTTAACTGCTCAAAATTATTAGTAATAACCAATAAAGAAATATACGCATTTATCATATCATAAATATTCTCTACAAATCTATACTTTACTTCATAAAGTTTACTTTTTGCCTCATTTAAATCTAAGCTACTTTTTAATCCTGCATTAAAGCTTTGCTCTATTGAATTTAAATATGCTCTAGCAGACTCTAGTGACTCTTTATAGAGTGCTAAGGATTTAGATGAAGAGTCAAATGTTGCTAAATTCTCTTCATACTCCTCTTTTATCTCATCTTCAACTTGAAGTAGAGACTCTTTTGCTGAACTGTATGATAGTTTAGATGCTGTAACTCTTGACTCTACTGCTCCACCTTGATAGATTGGTATCTGTATCTGTAACATTACAGATTTAGTATTTTCTAAACTTGAAACTCTAGCTTCTGCATTTATTTTTGAATATTGTGCATTTACACTAACTGTTGGGAAGTGTGCCGATTTTGCTCCCTTTATCTCTTTTGCTGATAGGTCTAGGTTCATTTTAGACTGTTCTAGTTTTAGGTTAGATGAGAACTCATTACTACTATTTTCAACTGCACTTCTCATCTGTGCTACTATATCATCTGTTATTCTATTAAAATCTATAGTAGGAAGTTCTATTGAATTAACACCTGTTAAGTGTCTAAGTTTTAACTTATTTACTCTAATAAACTTTTTCTCTCTTCTTAAATCCATTCTTGAAAAGTGATAATCAACCTCACTTTGAAGTAAATCTGTTTTAGTACCTAAAGATAGTTCTAACTTCTTATTTAAAAGTTCTACTCTTTTCTCTTTCGCATTAATATAAGCGTTATAGACTTCTATTTTATTTTTAGATTTTAGTATATCCATATAGATTTTAAAAACGCTTTGAGCTAACTCTTGCTTTTGAAACTCAACTTTAAAATTATCTAATTTAATCTTTGATTTTGTAATATCAACTCTATTTATCTTACTTGCATCATAAATAGACTCATTAAAAGAGAGAGTGTAGTTAGATAATCTTCCACTTCCTTCTCCATCATACTCTTTTTTACCATAAGTAGCACTAAGATATATTTGAGGATATAGTTCTGCTTTTGCTTGGTTTAGTTGCTCTCTATTTGCTTCAATCTGATACTCTGATGCTTTTATCTCTTTTGAATTTTGTAGTGCTAGATTATAAGCATCTGTTATACTTAATATATCTGCACTAAGAAAACTAGATAATAAGAGTAGAGATAATACTATTTTTTTACTCTTCATTAAAGCCTCTTACAGCCATCTGTTTAAATGGCTTAATAAAGTAATCTAATGCTGTTCTAGTTCCTGTCTGTATCATAACAGTTGCAGGCATTCCAGCAACAAGTGTAAATCCATGTTTTTTTAACTCCTCTTCTCCCTCTTTTGTAACCTCTACTTTTGCTTCATAATATGGTTGATGAGTTGCTTTATCTATAAAACTATCTGCTGATACTGATATAACTTTTCCATTAATTACATGAAGTTTTTTAGCATTAAATGCAGGAAACATAATATTCGATACTAAACCAACTCTAACATTATCTATATCGGTAGTTTTTACCTTAGCAATTATAATCAATTTTGCATCTTTTGGTACAATTTCTAAAATATCTTGACCTCTACCAATAACACCACCTATTGTGTGCATTTTAAGTCCTACAATAGTACCACTAGCAGGTGATATAATCTTTGTTCTTTTAAGTTTATCTTCTGTAGCAATAATTTTAGATTTTAAATCTTCAATTTTTGATTTAGTCTGAACTAATCTATCTAATATATCCTCTTTAAATTTCTTTTTTCTAAGAAGTTGTTGAGTTTTAAGTTCATTAATTTGCTCTCGTAATCTTGCAATATCAGCTATTTTACTAGCTATATCACCCTCAATACTATTAGCTTCTCTATCTAAATCTTGTATTTTTAATTTATCTACAAGTTGCTGTTTAAATAAAATCTCTTGTTCTCTTCTCTCTCTAGCAATAGAGTGCAATCTATTTTTCTTACTATCAATTAGTGCCTTTAGACTACTAATTTGCTTTTTAGTTTGGAGTATTCTTTTTTGAGTAATAATATCTTCATCTTTTAGAGATTTTTTATTAGTATAGAATATATTTTTTTGATTATCAATTATACTTTTGTGCTTTATCTCTTTAGAAAACTTTATAGATGATTTATTATCTATTTGAGCTTTTAGCCTATCATAAGTTGCTAACATATCTTCATATTGTGACTCCAATATATTTAGGTTCTCTTTTATCTGAACATCTTCTAACTCTATTAAGACATCACCCTTTTTTACAACATCACCATCTTTAACATGGATAGCTTTTACTATTCCACCATCTAAATGTTGTACTGTTTTTTTTGCAGTTCCTGCCGATACTTGTCCAGAGGCTACTGAAGATGTAGCCAAAGGTGCGTAATACATCCAACCACCCAATATTCCAAATACTATAAAAAGAACTGTTAATCCAAAAAATATTGCAGGGGCAGTATTATCAGAAGGTATATTACTATTTTTATCTTTCATAATTTTCCTTAATTACTCGGTTTACCAAGAGTTACTTTTTGCATAGTTGGTCTAGCTGCTGGTCTGCTTTGAGGTTGTGGTCTCTGTTGAGGAGGAGGTGTTTTATTGCCTCTTAATTTCGCTAAAACCTCATTGGTAGCTCCATACATCTCTACAAGACCATTTTTTAAAACTAATAGTTTATTGGTAACTTGTAGTATATTTGGTCTATGAGTTATAATAATTACTGTACTACCATTTGCTTTTAAAGAGCTAATAGCATTAATTAACCCCTGCTCTCCTAGCTCATCAAGATTTGAGTTTGGTTCATCTAAAACAACTAATACAGGATTGTTATATATAGCCCTAACCAATCCAATTCTCTGTCTTTGCCCACCTGAAAGTGATGAACCACCAACACCAATTTTTGTATCATACCCATCAGGAAGTCTTAAAATCATCTCATGAACACCAGCTTTTTGTGCAGCTTCAACCACTCTCTTAGGGTCAATCTCTCCAAATCTAGCAATATTTTCACTAACCGTTCCTTGAAAAAGCTCTATATCTTGTGGAAGATAACCAATATATTTACCTAAAGCTACCTTATCCCATTGAGATATATCAGCCTTATCAAGTCTTACTTTTCCATTATGCAAAGGCCATAAACCAAGTATCGCTCTAGCTAAAGATGATTTTCCAGCAGCACTAGGTCCTATAACTCCTACAATATCACCTTTATTAATAACCATAGATATACCTCTAATTGAAGGCTCTTTTCCATTAGGAGGAACAACTACAACCTGTTCTAAAATTAGTTCACCAGATGGTGCAGGTAGTTCCATATACTCTTTCTCTTTTGGAAAATCATTTAAAAGTGCATTTAGCCTAACATAAGAGGTTCTAGCCCCACTAAACTGTTTCCAAGTATTTACCATTAAATCAAGTGGTGCTAAAGCACGACCCAACATAATAGAACCAGCAATCATCATACCAGAGTTTACTTCGTCAGTAATTGCTAAATATCCACCAAGACCTAACATAAGAGATTGTAACATCATTCTTGTAATCTTAGATGTATTTGCCCAAATACTAGCACTTGCACTAGCTTTTGATTGTGCATTTAGAAAATTAAAATGTTTCTCTTGCCATCTTTTTCTAATATTATCTTTCATTCCCATAGCATGAATAACTTCAGCATTTCGCAGGTTACTATTTACATACATCATAGCTTCAGAGTTATACTCATTTGCCTTTTTTAGTTTCTCTTTAGTAGAAAACTCATTTAACATAGTAATAACAAGTAAAATAACAATAGCAACTAATGAAAAATATCCATAATCTGGGTGAAATAGAAATAAAACCCCCACATATATAGGAAGCCAAGGAGCATCAAAAAATGCAAATAGTCCATTACCTGTCATAAATTGTCTAATTTGTGTTAAATCACTTAAAGCTGTAGCTGATGCTTTACTTGGATACTTTTCAGCCAATTTAAATAGTGAGTCAAAAACTCGTCCATTTAACGCTTTATCCATCTTATTACTTATACGAATTAAAACTCTTGAACGAACTATCTCTAGAAGTCCTAAAGTAATAAAAAGAACAACAACTATTGCTGTTAGCATAATAAGTGTCTCTTCACTTCTACTAGTTACAACTCTACCATAAAGTTGTAACATATATAGAGTAGGAACAAGCATAAGGATATTTATAAACATACTAAAAAAACCAGCCATAACAAAGGCACTCTTTGCCTTAAATATAGCCTTTCTTAACTCCCCTTGTGCTTTTTTTTGATTGGGTAATTGGATATTTGCCATTAGCTTCTGCTCCTCTTTATTTTAATACTTATTAACTCTGTCTCTGTTGTGCTATTTCAAATAGAGTATTAATATGGTCTAATGATTTAAGATGAGCATCAATTAAAGTAATAATACCTTTTCTAACCCAATCAGCTAAAATATCATCACTTAAAGCGTTTAGTTTTTCTCTATCTACCACTTTAAAACCATTTACTAAAATCTGTTTCTCATCACCCTCACCTACTGCTATCTCTCTATCTTCCAAAATTCCACTATCACTAATAGCTTTTGCTACATTTTTACTAATTATCATCTGATTTTCATGATTTGTTAAGAACTCAACAGCATTTTTAAGTGTCTCGCTCTGTTCTCCATCTTCTAAAAAGAGTTCATTTCCTTCAGTAGTTGATACAAGTTCTGACTCTTCATCTATTAAAATTACTTTTTGATTTGGGTTCTCTTCTGTAGAAGCTATAGCAAATGGATATTTTCTAATAAATGATGGAACATAGTTAGTTATCCATTTACCTTCATGATTAATAGCTAAACTATCTCCTCCTAAAGATACAAGTGAAACAAGTGTTGGGTTATCTTCTGCTGTAAATACAATAGGAAAAGCATTTCCAACTAATGCCACTTCACTTGCAATAACAGGAATAAAAGCATTTCCTTTAGCAAAGTTTAAATCTCTCATTGGGTTTACTTTTAGATTTTTATGTGCCTTTTTATCTAAAACTACTAATTTTTTATACATACCTTTTCTTACCTTTTCTATATTTTTTTTAGGTCTTCCTCTTGGTTTTTCTCTAAGAGTTAAACCTATCTCTTTTTCTAATTTTAAAATATACGATTTACTACCTGTAATAAGCTGTTTTTCTAAACAACTTATAATAAGTTTCTCTTTTTCACTATCTACTTTTGCGTAAAAAATTTGAGAATATCGTTTAATTCTATCTTCATCTCTATATCCTAACTCTCTATAACATTTAGGATATGTAACTATTGTATCTTTTTCGTTCAAAAGATTAGCATGAATAGAGCTATATTTATATAAAGAGGCATTATCAACTAACCCCTCTTTAAGAGGACGAGACTCAATATAACGCATCACATCAAAAAGATGGCTACTCTCCACAATAGATGCTTTATATCTCCCATTCCACAGTGTCCCTTTTCGGTTATATTTTTTATTAAAATACCCAACATAGCGTCGTCCTAAACTCTGCATAAATTTAGATATACTGTTTTCACTTAAAGGAGTGGCTACAAATTCGAAATAGTTTGGCATTAACAGATATGAATGTATATCTATCTCTATACTTCTCTTTATCTCTCTTATCATAGATAAAAATAGAGTATAATCTAACGCATCTTTAAAAATATCAATTCCATTGATACCTCTTAGGATAATATGTTGAGGTGTATCTTTAATAAATATTCTAACCTTACGAGCCAAATATAGTTCCTTACCCAATAATCTATCGAAACAGGGAATTATATATCAGGTACACTTAAATTACAGTTAATTTTACTCTGACACTATTTAAAATTATTTAATAAGTACCATATTTCTAAAATTCAACTCCCACCCCTCAAAAAATAGTACCAATAATATATTATTTTACTATAGTAAATTACTATAAAAGAGATTTTACAAATCTCTTTTTATAATAAATTATATTAATAATAGAGCAACAAAATCTAACAGAAATGAACATAAAATATTTTTTTCAATTTTATTTTTTTTTAAGTGAGTTTATTGTAAGATGATGGAATTAAAAATTCAGATAGAAGAAGTGAAGCCCCCAAAAGGTCTGGACAACCAACAAACTTCACTTCAAAAGAGATTTTACTAACTTTTATATTAAACTCTACTTTAATTCATCTGATTTTATCAAGAGATGTTGGTACTTTGGACTCTTGAAGATTAAAAAATTTAAAAAATTGATTTTCAAGGAGTCTATTATGTCAGCACTACCACAAAGAACACGAATTTTAATAAAAGACCTACTTTTTCAAGAAAAATATAAACTAAATAACACCCAAGTTGATATTATGTCATATATCTTTAACTCTCTAACTTGGGCAATAAAAGTTGATGGATTTTTAGTAATAACCAATAAAAAACTAATATCAGACATGCCACAAATCACTCAAAAAACCTTAGAGAGTTCACTAAGAGCCTTAAAAGCTGTAGAGCTAATAGAGACCGATATGGTATCTGTTTCTCAATGGAATGGAGCTAAAGTTAGAGGCATTAAGATTACAGAAAAAGGAATGGAATATAACTCTTCTCTCTATATGCCAACTGCTAAAACTTTGTTGGAGAGTTTAGAAGAGGAGTTAGCTATACAGAGAAAAGAGCTAGAGAATAGACAAAAAAGAATAGACCAGTTAGAAGAAAGACTAAAAAACGCCGATATAAAAGAGTTTCAAGAGAGTAAAGAGGTTGAAAATAGTAAAGAGATAGAAGAGAAAAAAGAGAACTCATCTAAAGCTAAAGATGAACAAGAGCCTGAACTAATAGAGATAGAAGGTTTTAGAGAGTTTATAGAGACCATAAAAAAAGAATATCAAGTAACAGCAGAACCAATATGTAACATGGTAAAAGGTTGGCAAAAAGAAACCGAATTTTACATAAACAGCTACAATAAACTAGCCATTGTAACACCAGATGGAGAATATAAACAAATAGGAAATCCACAAGATATTAATAAATTTTGGAAATGGCTATATATAAATCAGCAAAGAGTTGGAGATGTAATAGATTTTAGAAAAGAGCCAACAATAAAAGATTTAAATAGAAGATATGTAGGAAAAATGCTAGATGTAAGTAGTGGAGTTCGTGAAATCTATAAGATAGAAGAGGCAGATAATGCAATGGTCAAAATAACCATTAAAGATGAAAATGGAAAAATAGGAACAATAGCAGAAAACGGTAAACCTGTAACCTTCAAACCAAGAGATTGTGAAGATGTACTTTTTAGAATGGTTAAGGATTAGTTTTAGTTATCTATTTTAAGTTATCATATTTTATATACTTTTAGGTATAATCTAAGATATTATCTGTTTTTTATGAAATAGTTAAATAGTTTTATCTTAGGAATATAAAAATGAATAGTTTATTGATTTTGGGAGAAAAACATAGCTTTTCCAAGCTAGAGTTAAAAAAACTCAAAAATAGATTTCCAAAAATAGATTTTGTGAAATATAACAACTTAGAGGTAAAAGATGTTATAGAGAATATATCTTTCACTTTAGATAGAAAAAATAACACACTAATGCTTCTTAATACTAAAGTCGTAATTCCAAATAAGCTATTGAGCTATTTAACAAAATTGGAGCAGAAAGGTATTAATTATATTACCATTCAATCATTTATGGAGAGATACCTATATAAGTGTTATATTCCATCTGAACTTACAGATATTAGTTTTTTGGAGAATATTAAGCCGTTTAGTATATATAGGAAGATTGTGAAATATATTATTGATTATAGTTTAGCTATATCGTTAGCAATTATTGGTTCTCCAGTTGCAATATATAGTATATATAGAATAAAAAAAGAGTCAAAAGGTACTATTTTTTTTAAACAAACAAGAGTAGGATTATATGGAGAGGAGTTTACCTGTTATAAGTTTCGTTCCATGCATGAAAATTCACCTCACGACCCATACACAAGAGAAAATGATGATAGGGTATTTCCTTGGGGAAATATTATGAGAAAAACAAGAATAGATGAGTTACCTCAAATTTGGAATGTTTTAAAAGGAGATATGAGCATAATAGGACCAAGAGCCGAGTGGAATATTTTGGTAAAAAATTATGAAGAAGAGATACCTTATTATCAAGAGAGACACCTTATAAAACCAGGAATTACTGGCTGGGCTCAGGTTAATTACCATTATGGAACTAATGGTTATGATGCCAAACAGAAACTTATGTATGATTTGTATTATATTAAAAGATGGAATTTATGGTTGGAGATTAGGTGTGTTTGGAGGACGGTACTTATTATAATTGGGAAAAAGGGGCTATAACTTTCCCTCCAACTCTTTTGGTACTTTAGGTAAATTTTGAAATACTTTAAAGTGTAATTTTGTAGTTGAGTTAAAAACTGCCCATATAGTTAAAAATATTAATAAAAAATATGTATATAAACTTTGATTATTGTAATACCAAGTTTCTAGTTTACCTTTATATGGAGATATGATTTCATCATAAAATTTTTCTCTATATTCAATATCATTATCCATTATTAACTCTTCATTTCTAAATACAACAGAACCTATACCAGATAGACCTGGTCTCATCTTTTTTATGTTTTCTTGGTCTTCTTTATTGAATACTACAAAACATCTTATATCCTGAGGACGAGGTCCTATTACACTCATATCTCCCTTTAAAATATTTATAAGTTGTGGAAGTTCATTTATTTTTGTTTTTCTAAGAAAAGCTCCAAATGGTAATACTCTAGGGTCATTTTTAACAGTTATTGTTCCTGTTCCTAAATTAGGACTATCTTTTAGCATAGTAGCAAATTTAAGTAGTCCAAACATCTCTCCATTTTTCCCAACTCTTTGTTGAATAAAGAAAATTTCTCCCTCTCCTGTAAATTTAAGAATAATTATAATTGGAACTAATAATGGAGATAAGATTAAAAGAGCCAAACTTGAAAAAACGATATCAAAAAATCTTTGCATAAACAGACCCAATATAATTTATTTAAAGAAAATAAATAAATAAAAGGTACTACATTTTATTATCTAAATATTTACCATTTTCTTTATGATTAAAGTTAGGTATTATATAGTTAAATAGCTTAACTATATCATCTTTTTTCCAATATCCTCTTTGTTTCATATTTATAATAGATTTTTCAAAATAATCTAATTTTTTATTATTAAAAATTATTTTATTTTTAATAACTCCTATATTTTCAAACCTCTTCCAATCAATCGCTTCATCTTCTGTATAAAACTCTTCAAAGTCTTTTTCACCAGTTGTATCACTTTTAAAAAAATATACTGGCCATTTACCAAGTTCAGGTAAAGTTTTAATAACTTCTCTTGCTTCTTCTTCGCTTTCACATTCATAAGGCTCATACCCTAATTCTTTTAAATATTTTCTTGCAATATCAGCAAAAGTAATCAAGTGAAGTTTTTCGGAAAGTTTAGGAAAAAATATATCTCTATTTTCTCCAAAAATGGCACTCATTAAACAAAGCTCACCACTCTCCTTTGGAGTTACAAAATATCTTCTTATATCATTTGGAGCTGAAATTGGTTGTCTTTTTTCTATCCTTCTATTAAATCCATAAAGCAAACTCCCATCACTAAAAGCCACATTTGCAAATCTTGCAGTAGAAATTGGCAAATTTATACTTCTTCTCCTTAAAAAGTATTCCATAATTCTTTTACTAGTACCCATCATATTTACAGGGTTTGCAGCTTTATCAGTTGATACACAAAAATATTTTTTCACTCCTTTCTCAATACTTTGAAAAATGGTCTTATCAGTATTAAAGATATTTACATCAATCATTCTCATTAAAGTGTATGGGTCTTTTTCACTTCTAACATGCTTTAAAGCACTTAAATTTAAAACATAATCATAATTTCCATCATTTTTTATAAAAGCATCATAAATATCACTTCCTATATCCAAAGCAAATGTTTTAAATTCTCCGTCAATATATCCAAGAGAACTTCTTATATCTCTTACTAATTCAACTAAATTATTTTCGCTAATATCTACAACATGAAGTTTTTTAGGATTTCTTTTAAAAATCTCTTTAACTACTGCACTCCCTATACTTCCAGCACCTCCAACTACTAAAAATTTTGAATTTCGGACAATTTCATTTAATTCTTTTGAGTGTGTTTTAATATCATCTTCAAATAATTCGCTATCTCTTCCTATTAGTTTTAGTGTGTTCATTTTTTATCCTTTAATAAAAATTTTTCTAACTCTTTTGGTGGCTTTGGTAAATTTTTGTAATAGTTACATATATTACAATTCTTAGGAAATAAAACTGCTATAATTGTCAAAATAATTAATTCAAAATATAACTTAATACTACGATTTTTAAAAAACCACTTTTCTATTTCACCTTTATAAGGAGTAATTATTTTTAAATCAAACTCAACTGGATTGGTTATATTTTGAAGTATTTCATCCTCGTTTCTGAATACAATAGAACCTATTCCCGATAATCCTGGTTTTAATTGAGCAATCATTTCTTTATATTTATCATCTAATTCATCATAAAATCTTTTTGTTCTTGGTCGAGGACCAATAATAGACATATCCCATTTTAAAATATTTATAAGTTGTGGCAATTCATTTATCTTTGTTCTTCTAAGAAATTTACCAAAAGGTAAAACTCTTGGATCATCTTTTACAGTGACTGTTCCTATTCCTATATTATGACTATTTTTTAACATTGTTGCAAATTTATATATTTTAAACGGTTTTCCACCATATCCTATTCTTTCTTGAAAATAAAAAATTTCCCCTTCACCTGTAAATTTCAAAATTACAACTATAGGAATTAAAAGAGGAGATAAAACTATAAGAGCAATTGAAGAAAATAAAATATCAAAGAATCTTATTAATTTATTTTGCATTTTTATTCCTTATAATATCTCTTACTTTATAAGTATCTCTTTTTACATTTTCTTTATTTTTTTCAAAAAAGTTTTTATCTTTATTTTCTAATTCTTTTTCTAATTCTCTCAATTCTTTAACTTTTTTTATAAACTCACTTTCAAATTCATTTAAATCTTGATTCTGATAATAAATAAAACTTCTTGATAAAATAACTCCACTTGAGCCTAATCTATAATGTTCTGCTATAATAGCTTTTGCTAATGGTAATAACTTACTTTTCATATGGGCAACACCACCAAATCCAAAACGAATATTCTTTTCTTTAAACTTTTTTACCAATATATCAATATATCCGTCAGCTAAAAATTCAAATATCAAATTTGTTTTTCTTTGAATATTAATGTCATTAAGTCCTATATGAATATAATCTATTCCCTTAATTTCTAAAATTTCTTCAATATTTTCTACTGCCTCCATTGTTTCTACTAAAAGACAAGTTTTTGCTCTTCTAGCAACAAAATTAATAAACTCTTCTACTTCTTTTTTAGTTTTAAAAAAAGGAAGAATAATAATATTTGCTCCAGCCTTGATAACATTATTTATCTCATCTTTACTCCATTTTCCAATAGGATTTACTCTAACTAATAATTCTGATCTATTAACTACTTCTCTTAATTTTCTCACATCTTCCACAGTATGTGCTGAAATTACTGTATTTCTTCCTTTTTGTCTATTTTCTTTGCCAATATATTCTAAATCTATAAAAATCCAATCAACTCCTGCCCTTTGTGCAATTTTTGCTACTTCTACATTATTTGTAATATACATTAAATTTAACATTTAAAAACCTTTAATTTGAGTTAGATATTTTAAATATTCTTTATTGTAGCCTGATACAATATTTAAATAATATTTTAGTAATTGCTTAGTTACTTTACCTACTTTTCCATCTCTTATAATAAACTTATCAACCTTAATAATAGGAGTAATTTCAGCAGCTGTTCCTACTAAAAGAATTTCGTCTGCCAAATAAAGTTCTGTTCTATCAAGTTTTCTCTCTTCTATCTCATATTCTAACTCTTTTATAAATTCAATTATAAATTTTCTTGTAATACTCTCTAAAATTGAAGAAGTGACATCAGGAGTAATTAATTTATCATTTTTAACTATAAATACACAAGCTCCACTACTTTCTGTAATCTTCCCATCATTTCCTAATAATAAAGGAACATCATATCCATCTGTTTTTGCTTGTAAATAAGCATATCTTCCATTTATATAATTTGCACCAAGTTTTGCTCTTGGTGGTAAAACATTATCATTTATCCTTTGCCAAGAAGATATAGAAGCAGATAATCCTTTTAAATTTTCAACATCAGTTCTTTTTCTTTTAATAGGTGATACAAACATATCAAAGTCTTCAATACTATGCCAAGAACCAATATTATCTGCAAAAATAGTAATTCTTAAAGCAATATCAATATTTTTAAAATTATTTGCTATTATATTACTTTTAATAGCTTTTATAATCTCTTCTTTTGTATAAGGAACTGGAATTGAAACTAATTTAGAAGATTCTAAAAGTCTATCAATATGCTCTTCTAATTTAAATATATATAAAACTTCTTCATCTTCATTCCAATACCCCCTAATTCCTTCAAATACATTTAATCCAAATTGAGCTGTTGGAGACATTACGTTTACTACTGCTTTATCTTCATCTATATTTTTACCTCTTATCCATACTTTTATATCTGACATCTCTATACCTACTTTCTTAATAATTTATATGCTATTTTTCGCAAAATCACAGGACTCATTCTTAAAAAGAATCTTGCGATAATATTCCTTATAAAGGTTTTCCTATCTATAAGCCCTTCTGCATATTGTAACTTTGAAACTTTTATAGTTGATTTAAAAGCTTCCCATGATCTTCTACTGTAAAAGTTATCATTAACTCTTATTTTTAGTAAAACTTCTGGTATATTTGCTAGTTTATAGCCCCTTGCTAGAAGAACTGACCATAGTGCTATATCTTGCCCTATGGGAAAAGGTGGGTAACCCCCTACTTCTACTATGGCACTTTTTCTCATCATAGCTACAGGATGTGCTATAGGGGTTCTTAGTTGTACAAATTTTAAAGTTTCTTCGTATGTTATAGGTAGTTTTACAATTTGTTTTATCTCTTCACTTGTATCATCAAACTCACCTAAAAATGAACCACATACAGATATATCAGGATTTTCTTTCATAAAGGCTATCTGCTTTTCAAATCTTTGAGGAAGTGATATATCATCTGTATCCATTCTAGCAACAAGTTCATAACTACAATGCTCTAATCCTACTGTTAAAGCATTGGCTAAACCTTGATTTACTTCTATCTTTACCATTTTTAAGATATCTCCAACTTCATTTTGAAAATCTAAAATAACCCTGTCTAACTCATAAGTTAGTTTTCCATCTTCTACCAAAACTATCTCTGTGGGTTTTAGTGTTTGTTCTACATAAATACTTTTTAATGCTCTTTTTAAATACTCTGGTTTTTCTTTTTTATATGCTGATAATAATACTGAAAAATTCATATAGTTTTTCTCCTTTTTAATCTATACTTTCTATTTACTATCCAAAATAATATTGCTATTAAAAACGATATAACCATCATTGGAAATATTTTATTAAATGCAGCCACATCCTCTAATAAAGCCATAACTAAAAGTATAAAAATATTAATACTAAATATCATACTGTAAATATTTTTACTTTTTAAAATATTTTTTAATAAAAAAATAATACCCATAAAATAAGGAACAATAAAACTTAAAAAAATAGGACTACCTATGTTATATAAAATTTTTGGTATCGCAATAGCTACACCTGAATACAAAGAAATAAAAGGCATACCTATTGGAATCTTTGGATTATAAGATAAAAAGTTTTCTTTAAATTGTGCAGTTGTACAATCAAATAGTTGATTTATAGGAAATATCATACATTTCAACTCATCAAAACCAATTTCAAAACCATTAAAATACAATATACTTCTAAAATTCGATCTTCCAAACATATAACCAATAATCTCCAATATACTCATATCTTCTACATTTGGATTTAATAGATATTTATAAAAAAACATAATCACAAATAAGAGCATCGATATAATTAAAAACTTTGATGTTTTAGCAAAAATCAACATTCTAATTAAGAATAAAAATACTATTGGGAATAAATAAATTCTTAATCCAACAATTACTGTTGCAAGTAAAACTAAAAATGAAGCAATATAAAATCCATAAGATATTTTATATTGCTTTAAAACTATTACTGCTAAAAGTGATGGCATTATAATTAAAATAGGATAAGTAAAGATACCTGAACCTTTATAAAATCCTTGGCGATATTTAGAAGCAAAAATTAATATATCTGGTATAGAATGAATATATTTCATTACAAAACTTAAAAAGATAAAAAAAGATACTAAAGAAAGTAATATTAAAATGTTATCTGGTACCAATTTTTCAAAAAAGTAATATTTTTGACTTTTAAACATATGTAATTGATTTAAAATAAAAAATGTAATAAAAATATAAAATACTAAAAATAAAGAAAAATTTTGTAAACTTCCATCATCTAACTCTTGTGGAACTATAAAAATTTCACTCACAGGTAGAAGTAATAAAATTGAAAATAAAACAAAAGTTTTTAATAGTATATTTGTTTCTATCTCTTTAATTTTAATTTGCAATACTCAGTCCTAAAATAAATAAAGCCAATAATAAATATGCGATTAAAGAAGCATAAAATCTAAGTAACACTAAGTCATTATATACATACTGTATTAAATTATTATATTTTCCTAATTGTGTTAGTTTTGGATCTATAAATAGAGTGATGATAATAGTATTTATACCATTAAATACAGAGGACATACCTAAAATCATAGCTCTATTGTCATTATACAAAGTAAGTAGTATTATAATCACTGGCCATGCTAAATAGTAAGGGATATAAGAGAGTAAAAAAATAGTATAAAGCTTTTTAAAATGCTTAGCTTTTTTTAATGTTTTTAGTTTTTTATAACTTTTAATATCAATATTGTTATCTTTTATAGACTTAAAAAAAGAACCATGTGTGTGCATTCTATGTAATAATATGATATAAATATATTCTAACTTACTTCTAATTATATATAAAATCCAAAGTAAAAGAGGAATAAAAATATAAAGATAAAGTATATCTGATGGTACTTTTAAAAGTTCATTTTTATCTGCTAAATAACCCAAAAGTGGCATAAACATAAAAATCAATGCTCTTGAAACAAGTGATAATGAAGACTGAAAAACAAATCCTGTACTGGGATTTCCTATCTTATAACCACTTTTTCTTGAGATAGAAGTTGATGCTTCTATAGATACTAATAATCCTAAAAGTATAAAAAGTAATATTGTCATCATCCTATACTTTTCCCTATCATATAGTAAATTTTAGCTCTTAGAAGTCTTAATAAACCTGTTTTATGATGATCTTCATAAGCCAATATATCAAATTTTTTTAATGCTTTATCTACACTATCATTTATCAAATCCATTCTTCTAAATACAGCTACACTTTTAATATCTATATTTTTTTTTGTATTTAAAAGATATTCTGCATATACTTGATACTCACTAAACATAAAGTTTTCATTGTTCTTTACTAAATTTGCTAAAGTTTCTATCCAAGTACCATTATTTGTTTTTTCTATATTATTTACAATTTCTCGTAGATAATTTTTATTAAAAAGCATCTGATTCGTTATAAAAGATTTTCCGTATAGTTTATGTTGTGGAAATACTTTTAAATATAAATTACTATATCCTTCAACTGTTGGTTTATTTGTTGTAAAAAGAGTATTTTTTATGGCTAAAGATGGTTTTATAACTGTATCACCATCTATAATAAGAAAATCTTCTCCATCAATTGTTAAAACAGACTGATACTTTAAAAACTGTTGATAATACCAACCAAATCTATCTAATTTTAATTCTTCCTTTAGTGTATTAAAATCCAAAATATCATTATCATTTAGTTTTATAAGATTAGCTTTGCTATATTTGGATTCTTTTGCTTTTGGTGCTATAAGATAAATATCATAATCTTTAAAATATTTTAGTATATACTTTATACTTTGTGAGTTTCCATCTTTACTTATTATTATAATTTTAATCATATTCACCCTTAAATAATATAGATTTATAAAGATTATATAGTTTATTTATTATGCTATATTTTATGTATTCTCTAGAAGTCATAATTTTCCTATTTTTTAAATCTACTGATATCCCTTGTTTTTGTAATTTTCTTACAGCATCTGGTACCCATTTACCTTTTATTACACCATTTATATAAGGAATAGCAGAGTAATTAACACAATAAAATTTATCATATTTATTTGAACGAACACTCCCTTTATCTTCAAACTCCCAAGCATTTTCATCTCTATCTAACAAATCGAGTAAAACTTCTTTTTTCCAAAGAGACCAAACTGTAGCATTTCGATATTTACTATTTTTATTTTTACTTACTATTTTATCTGTAACTTTTGTATATTGAGAATTTGATGAATAGAGTTGAAAATAATTAACATCATTATCTATTGCATAATTAATTAAACTTGTTATATCTTGTGTATCTATTTTAATTGATAAAAACAGATCATCAAATGTTAAAAGTATATAATCCTCTTTTAACATCTCCACACTTTTATAAAGCATATCTGACCAAGACTTCTCTTTCCCAACCTTTAAAGTTTTAAATCTTTCAGACTTATATTCTTTAAAATTTGTAGTAAGATATAAACTATAAGGACAATCACTCCAATACTTTTTATAAGATTCTTCCAAAGGACTCCATAAATCGGAATTTCCATCAAAAGAAGATATAACAACTGCTATTTTTTTACTATTCATTTTCACTCTTTAGTTTTTTTAATATCTTTGCAGGATTACCTACTACAATACAATTTGATTCAATATCTTTAGTTACAACTGAACCAGCCCCAATAATTACATCATCACCAATCGTTATACCCATAAGTATTATAGCCCCTGTTCCAATTTGCACATTGTTTCCTATAAATATTGGTTTATCTATATGAGATTGATTCAATTTATCTTTAGTTACATCTAGTCCTGTACTAACTATCTTGCAACCTGCTGAAAAAGAGACATCATTACCTACTGTTATACCACCTCTAGCATTTATATATACTCCATCATTAATAGTTACATTATTACCTACAATCAATTTTTGAGGTTTTTGTAAGTAAAAACTTCCATATATTCTAAAATGACTGCCACATTGTTTTATGACTTTTGATACATAAAATTGTTGTATTTTTATGAATACTTTTTTTAGATAATGGAAAATTAAAAAAGAATGATTTATTTTTTTAGATAGCACTTATAAACTGTCCTAATCCCATCTTCCAACTCAACTTTATATTTCCAACCCATATTATTTAATTTAGAAGAATCAGTTCGCTTCAAAAGTGTTCCATCAGGTTTTTCGGTATTAAAAAATAGTTCTCCATTAAAGCCTATAATATCCTTTATCATAAAAGCTAACTCTTTAATCGAAATGTCTTCTCCTGTACCAATATTTATATGAGTATTTCTTATCTCTTTTTGATTTTTATCAAAAGTATCTTTAAAATCTCTATTTTCCATAATAAACACACAAGCATCAGCCATATCTTCATTCCATAAAAATTCTCGTCTTGGCGTTCCACTACCCCAAATCTCAACTCTATTTTCATCTACTCCAAATTTACTTAAATACTCTTTTGCCTCTTCTATGGAACTTACTTTTAAATCTTTTATAACTTCACTATATCTTTTTTCACTAAGAAGTTTTGCTAAATGGATTTTTCGTAAAAGTGCAGGTAAGACATGTGAAGTTTCCAAATCAAAATTATCATTTACACCGTAAAGATTGGTAGGCATAACAGAGATAAAATTTGTTCCATATTGCAGATTATAACTCTCACACATCTTAATTCCTGCTATTTTGGCTATTGCATAAGGTTCATTTGTATATTCTAGTGGGGAGGTTAAAAGATACTCCTCTCTCATAGGTTGTGGGGAGTTTTTAGGGTAGATACAAGTGCTTCCTAAAAATAGAAGTTTTTTAACTCCATGTAGATAACTTTGATGGATTATATTATTTTGTATCTCTAAATTACTATATATAAACTCTGCTCTATAGGTATTATTAGCAACTATTCCACCAACTTTAGCTGCTGCTAAAAATACATACTCTGGTTTCTCTTTTTCAAAAAACTCTGCTACTGCTTGTTGATTAGTTAAATCTAACTCTTTATGTGTTCTATAGATAAAATTGGTGTAACCTTTCTGTTTTAGATTTTTTAAAATGGCACTTCCAACTAATCCTCTATGTCCTGCTATATATATTTTACTATTTTTTTGCATTTTTAACCTACTTCTTTAATAATTTTTTATATATCAAAGTAAAATTGCCTCTTTTTTACTATTTGATGAAATGGATTTTTAAAACTACCATTGTCCACAATCATATCTAGCTTTTGTTCTCCAAAATATTTAAAAAATGTTATACGAAACTCTCTAAGCTGTTTTTTTGTAAAATCTTTAGATACAATCATTAAATCAATATCTCCACCTCTTTTACTATCATCAAGCCTACTTCCAAAAAGATAGAGTTTGGCTTCACTTGATAAACTATGTAGTGCTTTTTTTAGCACATAAATCTCTTTTTTAGATAGTCTCATTATTTTATAAATTTACTCCACTTAATTGTATTAAATGATAATAAAAAATAGATATAAAGAAGATTAAAAGTTCAATAGTTATAAAATAATAGTTATAATTATTAATATATTAAAACTTTTTATAATATTTTTAAATTTTTAATCTCTTCTATACTTAAACCCGTCTTAAGTGAAATAGTCTCAATATCCAATACATCTAATAAACTTTTTGCCATTTTTATTTTTTCTTTTTCTATACCTTTTTCTATACCTTCTTTTATCCCCTTTTCAATGCCCTCTTTTAATCCTTTCTCTCTACTCTCTTCTAGTTCTATCTCTCTGGTTGTGGCATAACTTTTTTCATCTCTTCTCTGTTCTATATATCTGTCATAATTTAGTTTATCTTTTCCCTCTAACTGCATAATATTTAGTGTATCTTTTGCTTTATCTAACCCTTTTGCTTTGAAATGACTCTTTATCTCTGCATTTTTAAGAAAATAAATCCACTCATCAAGACTATTTTTTGCAATATCATTAAATTTATTTACTTTTATAATGTAATATTCAGGGTAGAGTTTACTTGGTTCTGTTTTTCCAAATCTTACTCTATTTCTTGTAGAGAGTTTTAATCTATCTTTTTTATTCATTCCTATGAAATTAGTTGTTCCATGATATATATAATCATCTCCTGCTCCTAAATCAAAATAGACTATATTTACACTAATTACCTTGATAATATCTCCATACTCTTCTCCAATATTTAAATATTCGGTAATATTTTTTGCTGTTCCATAGAGCATTCTTTGAAAATAGTCATATTGACTAGAAAATTGTATTTCAACTATAATTATCTCTCCATCACTATTTTTTAACTTTATATCTACTCTATTAAATTTATCATTCTCTTTTTCTTGATTTGCTTCACTCTCTAATATCTCTTCTATCTTAAGTGATTTTTTAAGCTCATCTTTTTCTATTTTATCATTCTCTTCTTTATATATAAGTTCAGTTAAAAAGCCCTCTAAAATACTGAAGTTTGATTTACTTCTTAACAATCTTTTCATTGCCCAATCTAATGATATTAATCTATTTTCTCTCATATTCTTAAACCCTCT
>JAMOOP010000173.1 GCA_027065385.1 Campylobacteraceae bacterium
CTTCTTTATATATAAGTTCAGTTAAAAAGCCCTCTAAAATACTGAAGTTTGATTTACTTCTTAACAATCTTTTCATTGCCCAATCTAATGATATTAATCTATTTTCTCTCATATTCTTAAACCCTCTCCCACTCAAATTTACCAATATTCTTCTTCTTACTATCAAAATTTATTCCAATTAGATAGATATTTTTATTCTCATTTAGATATTTTTGGTGATAGTTTTTGCTCTTTATCTGATTTAGAGCATTACTATTTCCTACTTTGAATTCTATTATAAATATATTATTGTTTAGTTTAATTGTTAAATCTATTCTACCACGATTTGTAACATCTTCTGCTATTATCTCTACTCCTAAACTAGCAAGATATACTCCAATCCCACCTATTATAGATATATAAATTTTAAAAAAACTCTCTCTTTCCTTCAAATATCTCTTTTAGATTACTAAGAAATAGAGATTTTCTAAATCTTCTTGGGCGAGATAGAAAAACATATTTATAATCTTTTATTACATTTAATGCATCTTCTGTTTTATCTATATTCTTCTGTTTTATCTATATTCTTCTGTTTTATCTATATATAGATAACTCTCTTCAATAATTTCACTAAATGTCTCTATCTCTATTGGTAGTCTCTTTAATATTATCTGTGACATTATGTTAGCCTATCTTTTATCATGCTCTTCTCTCTCTATTATAACTGATATAGAGTTTAAAATATTTACAGCTACTTCATCACCATCTTGATAATCATTAGCTATCTCATTTCTTAAATCTCTTATCTCAAACCACTCATTAACATTAATAATATCTATCTTTTCAAGTTGATTTAGAATATCTAAAAATGGTTTATTTGCATTCTCTCCTTGATAGAGTAAAAAAGATTGGCATGTCCCATTCTTTAAAAATATCATTAAAATATTGTTTTATAACTTCTATATATTTATTAGATAATCTCATATTTAATTCTTTTTCCGACTATCTATATAATTATCAATATTATTTAAAACAGTCTCTATCTCATAATATACATCTATTGCAATTTTTATACCATCTATAATTTCATCTTCATTATTTGGATATTCATGTGTTAATTGGTTTCTTAATTTTCTATACTCTATCCATCTGTTTGCACTATCTACTATTTCAAACTTTTCTAGTTTATCTAGTACATCTAGTAGTGACATATTATCTCTATATTCACCTATATCATTTAAAAAAACTTTAAATAGTTTCTCACCAATAATATCTTGTAGTTTAATAAATCTATATATAAAGGTATCAATAACCTTTATTTTCTCAAAATCTTCAAAAATATCACTATCTATTGAGTCCCATTCACCTATCTCTTTTAGAGCTAATTGCAATCTACTTTTATGTAGATTTACTTTAGATACAATATCATTAATCATAGTAAAATTCCCTCTTTTTTAATTGTATCAAATATAGGTTGATATTTTGAATTTTTTGATTTTACAACTAAATCAACCTTTCTTAAAACTCCACCTATCTCAATATCTGTTAAAATTTTTAATTTCGTCACAAGTGGCAAAATTTTATCTGTCTCAATATATATATCTATATCTCCACCTTTTTTAGTTTCATCTACTCTACTTCCAAAAAGTATAATTTTTGCGTTATCAATATGGTTTAAAATAGATTTTTTTATTACAAATATCTCTTCTTTACTTAGTCGCATAACTATTATCTCTTTCCACTAGCTACAATTCCAACCGATTTTAGATGGTTATCTCTTTTAATTTTATTGAAAGTAGCTATCTGCTCTTTTTCTGATAAATTCATCATTACCACTAATAGTATAGTATCACTCCACTT
>JAMOOP010000174.1 GCA_027065385.1 Campylobacteraceae bacterium
AGCGGGAAGCCAACTCCAAGATTAATCTTCCCTGAAGATTCCAAGAAGACTACTTGGTTGATAGGCTGGGTGTGTAAGTATAGTAATATATTTAGCTGACCAGTACTAATAAATCGTTTGTTTTTCTAATCTAAAGCACTACCTTATTAAGTGCAAATACAATTACTTTAGACTCTTAACTATGTTATGTTAATAACATCTTATTATAAGAACTTCAAAGCTCTTAGAGCTAAGAAAGTTAAGTATAATTACTTTATATTTATCTTTCTTAGTGGTGGCTTTAGAGGGAGGGTCACACCTAGTTCCATTTCGAACCTAGCAGTTAAGCCTCCCATCGCCGATAATACTTATCCTGTCTGGATTGGGAATGTAGGTCGTCGCCTCTTTGATTTTTCTTTTTTTTATTTAATCAAATTTTTATTAATGTTAACTTTGTATTTTTGTAATAGCTTTGTCTTGGCTATAAAAAATTGCCAAGAGTTTATATTTATTTTTTTTCTTTATTTTTAAAAAAAGTTAATATATCTTTTCCAAATCTATCACTTTCAAAAACAAGATTAAGTTTTTTTGCATGTACTGTAGGGTATTTTACTTTATAGTATGTACTCCAATTATCAACCATTGGCATCTCATATTTAAGAGGGTCATCTTTATCTAATTTTTTAATTTCTATGGGTTTCATACCATTAAGTTTTAAAGAGTAACCTTTTCCATTAAAATCATTTATTTTACTCCCATTAATAAAAACACCAATAAAAAAGTATTCACCACCTGATACATCTACTGAAAAGTTTTTACAACTCTTATTTGTAAAAACAGGATTTAAATATGTTGCAGTAAGAAGAGCTTTTGTCTCAAATGATGCTATAAGTTGAGCTTTTTCTGTATTTAATAAACTTACATGATATATCTCATCTTTATTAAAAAGTTGAGATATATTTGCTCCCTCTTTTGTTCCACAGCCAGTTGTTATTAAAAGTGTGGATAGTAGTAATATTTTTTTATACATTTTTAAAAACCTTGATTTAATATTAAAACATTTTAACACATTTTTGATAAACATTGATGTATAATCTTATATAAATTTATCCAAGGAAAAATATGAAACGCTTTGCTGTTGCATTTACAGGCCCATCAGGTAGTGGGAAAACAACACTTATAGAAAAAGTTGCTAAGGAGTTAATTCAAAGTAAAGAGGTCGCAATTATCAAAAATGACCCAAAAGATAAGGCTATCTTTGATGTAGAGGGGAAAGATAGTTATAAGTTTTCGCAAACTGGTGCAGAGGTTGTAGTAACTTCTCCTACACGAACTACCTATTTTTCAAAAAGAGAGAGAGAGCTTAATGATATTATAGATATGTTTGGTAGTTTTGATATTTTATTAGTAGAGGGTCTAAAAACTCTCCCACTTCCTAGAATAGCTATTTTTCGTAACAAAATAGATAAGAGTTATCTTGAGTGTAGTGAAGCTATAGCAATTGACGAAACTATAAATATCAAAGAGTATAATATACCAAAAGATATAGATATACTCAATCTAAATAGTACCAGTGATATTATTCGCTGGATAGAAAAAAATGCAAAAAAGGTGTAAAAGTGCTAAATATATTTGATACAATAAAAGAGATTGCTTTTAAGATTGAAAGAGCAATTCAGACCGAAGATTTAGGTTATAGTGATAGTGAAAATAGTTCAGGTGAAGACCAGCTTAAATTAGATGTTCAAAGTGATTTAATTATTGAAAAGGCTTTTGCTAATGTTACTTCTGTAAAAGCTATTGTTAGTGAAGAGAAAGAGGGTATTTTAGAGCTTCACCCCAATGGAGAATATACAGTCTGTTATGACCCTTTAGATGGCTCTAGCTTAGTTGATGTTAATCTATCTGTTGGTTCTATATTCGGAATATATAAGGGTGAGTTAAAGGGTGAAAATTTAGTAGCTTCAGCTTATATTGTTTATGGCCCAAGAGTTGAGCTTGTATATGTAGAAAGAGATATGAGACCTTTACTTTATGGTGGAAATGAGAATAGATTTAGAAAACTAGGAGAGATAGTTTTAAATAAAAAAGGAAATTTAAACGCTTCTGGTGGAACTCAAAAAAATTGGACAACTTATCATAAAAAATTTATAGATAGTCTATTCCAAGAGGGTTATAGACTTAGATACTCTGGTGGAATGGTTCCTGATTTACATCAAATATTACTTAAAGGTGGAGGATTATTCTCTTATCCTGCAACAACAGATAGACCAGATGGAAAATTAAGACAACTATTTGAGGTAATACCATTTGCACTAATTTATGAACAAGCAGGTGGAGAGGCTATTAATGATAAAGGAGAGAGACTTTTAGAGTTAGTTCCATCTCACCCGCACGATACATCACCATGTTTCTTTGGCTCAGTTTATGAGATAGATGCACTAAAAGAGGCTTATGGAATTAAATAATATAGAAAATGTCTCTTATGATGAGTGGGAGTTAAAGCTTGAAGCTAAACTTAAAGAGCTAAAATCTTGTCAAGAGCAACAAGGAGTTAAAAGCTGTTTAGATTGTTCTTTTCTTCTTGAATGTAAAATAAGAGACTCTTATGTTCATGCTGTCTATTCAAGTATGAATAAAGGGGCTAGTGGAGGCTTTGAGTTTTAGATAAAAGGATTAGTATGAAACAGATATTATTAGGTAGTATAGCTTTTTTTATAACATTAGCTTGTAGTAGTGAAGTAAATCATAAAATTACATCAATTCCTGAAGCATCAGGAGTATCATATTGTCAAAATACAAATACTCTTATGGTTGCTAATGATGAGGGTAGTTTTTATGAAATTACTCCAAATGGTGAGACTATATTTAGAAAAAAATTGGGAGATTATGATTTAGAGGGTGTAGTTTGTAATGAGAAGAGTATAATTTTTGCTGTAGAAGATGGTTATTTGCTTAGAGTAAATCGTAAATCTTTTAAAGTAAAAAAGATAAAAATAAAAGGTAGCAATATTAAATTTAGCAAAAAATCAGGAATTGAAGGAATTGCTAGAGTTGGTAACGATTATTATCTATCTATTCAATCAAAAAAAGATAAATCCAAAGCTAAACTTATTGTTGTAAAGGTTGGTACAAACTATGCAAAAGTTAAAAAGATAATAAATCATGGTATTTTAGACTCTGCTGGTATGGAGTATTATAAAGGTAAACTTTATATAGTTAGTGATAAAAAAGATAAACTATATATCTATAATATAAAAAACGGTAAAGTTAAAAGAAAAATAAAATTAGATAAGTTTGCACAAGAGGGTATTACTTTTGATAATAGTGGCAATATATATTTTGCAGATGATAATGGAGCAGTATTTAAATATTCTAAAAAAGAGTTAAATTTAAATTAGTTTAAAATTAACTCTTTTTTGTTTAAAAGATATAAAACCACACTATTTGGTTGTTTTAAATTTAAAGTTTCATCTTCTGATAGATTACAATATAATCCTCTTATTACTTTATTTACCATTTCATGAGCAATAACAATAACTATTTTTTCATCTTTTATAAAGTTTAAAAAATCTTTTACTCTATTTTGAATAATTTGATAAGACTCTCCATTTTCTATAATAAAATTCCACTTATTAGCCTCTCTTTCTTTAAACTCTTCTGTATCTAATATATTATCTCTTATTTTCCCCTCAAAAATACCATAATTAAACTCAATAACTCTTTTATCAAAAATAATAGTTTTCCTCTCTACTCCTAAAATATCACTTATAATAAAAGCAGTCTCTTTAGCTCTACCCAAAGGAGATGAAAAAATTTTGATTTTACTAAAATCTTCTATATTTTTTTTTAGTTTTAGAGCATTTTCTTTTGCTTGAAGTTTTCCTTTTTTAGTTAGTGGTGAGTCTAATCGTCCTTGAAAACGCCCCTCTACATTCCATTTAGTCTCTCCATGTCTTAGTAGTATAATTTCAGGCTGTTTCATCTTATCTCCTTTTAGTAAAGTGTTCTAAAGCATACCAGATAGCACCAATAAGAGCAAATAGCACCAAAAAAGGAACATAAGGATACTCTTTAAATGCTTCAAATAGTGCCTTTATTGTTCCACCTGCATAAAATGCACTAAGCATAATAACTACAACAAATAATATTGATGCAAAAATATTATAAAAGCCGAACTTTTTAAAATCATATCTTGATATTGCCATAGAGATTGGAACTAAAGTTTTAATTCCATAAAGAAATTTCTGTATAAAAATAGCCAATACCCCATACTTTCTCATAATAAGAGTAGAGAGTGCAATTTTTCGTTTATGTTTTTCAAAATATGGTTTAATATCCTCTTTATGATAACGCCCTAAATAAAATAGAAACATATCACCAATATAGTTAAAAACTATAGCAATAATTAAAGAGATAAATAGGTTCATCTCCCCCATATAAGATAAAACTCCAGCAGCAGCGACTACAACTAATGAACCTCCAAAAGAGAAAAATGCAAGAGCTAAATAGCCCCAAGTAGTTAGATTTGTTAATGTATCTTCCAAAAACGACCTTTAAAATTTTAAAGAGATTATAGTATTATTTCTTTAAAAAAGTGAAATTATGAAAGAGACTCTACTATCTATTATATTTGTTTATGTTTTTATTATTCTAGGTTATATTGCTAAACGGATTTTTAAAGAGGATATGAGTAGTAAAACACTTACAATATTTTCTGTATATTTTCTACAACCTTTTGTAACTGTTTGGGGCTTTTCTACAGCTAAATTATCAATGGAACATATATTTGTACCTATCTACTACTTAGGAGTTATTTTTATAGTTTTAATTCCAACTATTTTTATAGGAAAAATTATCTTCTCCGACCCAAAAGAGAGAGCTATATTTTCTATAGCTGGATTTGTAGGAAATACAGGAAATATTGGTATCCCTTTAGGCATTGCACTTTTTGGAGAGAGTTCTGTAATATATACTACTCTAATTAATATTGCAAATGTGTTTGTTGTCTATATTTTGGGAGTTTATATATATTCAAGAGGCTCATTTTCTATTAAAAAGTCTTAAATATTTATCTCAATAGTAGCAAAAAATAATGATATTTAAGAAATAAAGCTATAAATATACTCCTACTTTAATCTATATATAATAAAAAAACGCTATAATTTCATATATTATAACAAAAA
>JAMOOP010000175.1 GCA_027065385.1 Campylobacteraceae bacterium
CATCAACTGCCGCTGCATCGGCATCTGTTTTTAAAGTGGCTAAAGCATCATCTGAATCGTTTTCAGCTTGGGCTACTGTTGTTTGAGTTTGAGCATCATCTATTGAGTTAATAGTGATTGTCTCTTTACTCTCACTCTCTGCATCTGCTTTACTCTCATAGGCTGATTTAGCAGCTTGTGCATCGGATACTTCTGAGTTTGCTCTATCTACTAAACCTTGCACTTCATCTATCTGTGCTTGGGTTGGGTTCTCAATATCTGAAAGAGTATCGGCTGCATCTTCAGCTGCGGCTACGGCTGCATTAGCATCAACTGCCGCTGCATCGGCTACATATTTGAGATTATCTATAGCTATCTCTGCACTTACTGCATCTGTATATGTTGTATTTACATTTTCTCCATCAACCTCATTGACTAAATCACCAGTATTAGCAATACTTTGAGTAAGCATAGAAGTATCTTCTTCAACTTCTGATACTATTGAATCTTTATACCCATCTAATGAACTCTCAACAGTTGATACTAAATCTGTTGCTAAAATACTAATATCATTTGCATTTTCTAATGCAACTTCTGCATCTGATATATCTATAATTTCATTTAAAACTTTAGCTTGTTGATTTAATAATTCTAGTTCATTATTTAAGTCATTAATATTATTATCAAGTATTTCATTAACATCTTTTATCTCTAAAATCGTTGCTTCTAAAACTGCAATATCTGCTAAGCTTGGATTTTCTTGGATAGTGTCTATTAGGTCTTGAGATTTAATTAAAAGAGTATCTAATTGGGAAGCTGTTCCATTAGTAATATTTATTGCATTTTGAAAGGCTGTTGTATCTATTTGTTCAAGATTATACATTGATGTATCTGCATGTTGAAAATTTTCATTTTCAATAGTAACATCCCTTGTTTTTGCTGTAATATCTACTATTTCATTTTCAATTTTTGCAAACCCCTCTGAAGAGATTTCATTGGAAGTTTGAAGTTTTTCTTCACCAGAAGCCGTATCTATATCTTCTAATGAAGTAATTGTATTGATTGATTGAGTGTCAGTAACTGTTTCATCTTCCGTAAATAATGTTTTTGATAAAAAAGCATCAAACACCTGTGATTCATTCGCAAAAACTTGTATATCTGAACCATCTTCAAGATTTACTATAATATTATTCGCATCGTTATTATTTACATCACCAATAACAGTTTCACCTTCGAATATATTATCACCTTTAGATAACTCACGAATATTACCGTTTTGATCTTTAGCAAAAAACTTACCCTCTATACTTACAACTTTTCCAATTACTCCTGACATAATGCACTCCTTCAAATAGAAAATTTAATTATGTTAAGAATAGAGGAAAAAGGGAAATTTATATATTGTACCTCAGTACATTTATTTATCTATTTATTTAATGTCCCATACTCAATGGATTTAAAATTTCATAAGTTATGCTATTGTTATTTGCTCTATAAATTTTAATTTTTGAAGATTTGTAAGCGATAGTTGTTGGTCTATTTTTATTTAGAATATATCTTACTTGTGAATAAAAAGCTGGTCTTGTTGAGGCATCTGAAAATTCTCTATATGTAAATAAAATCATACCTCTTTCAACACCATCATAAAGCATCTCAATTTTACGATATGATGTTTTTTTATCTGCTGTTACCGCTTTTTTAAATGATAAAGAGTTTGACAGAGTATATGGACCGACATAGTTTCCACTTTTATATAAAACAAAAAAAGTATCTATCTCATCATATTCCTCTACAAAACATACTTTTTGTAACTCATCACTTCCTATAGGTGTATAAAATTTACCACAATAATATATCTCTTCTGTTTCCGTATCGATATATTTCTCAGCAAACTCACCTTTTTCTATATGAATCGAACCAATAAAACCTGAGTCTTCAAACTTTTCTGTTATTTGAATAGCTTTTATTTCTGTATAATCATATTTATTTATAATCACTTCACCAATATTTTTTGTTATTTTTCGATACTCTTTTGTATCTGAACCTAATCTAGTTTTTTTATCTAAGACTGCATCAAACGAGCCTATACAACCACTAAAAAACATCATAAAAAACAGTGTAAACATACTTAGTTTATATTTCATTTTTATTCCTTTATCTATTTTAACATTATATACAAAAAGTGATATACTTTCGCTACTTCAATATAAAGAGATATTATGGAATTATGTGTTGCACTGGACTTACCAACAAAAGAAAAAAATTTAGATTTAATTCGTAAAATTAAAAATTATAATGTATGGCTCAAAGTTGGGCTTAGAACTTATATTCGAGATGGAGAGGATTTTTTACTTGAAATTAAAAAAATTAATCCAGATTTTAAAATATTTTTAGACCTAAAACTTTATGATATACCAAATACTATGGCAGATGCTTCTGAATCCATTATGGGACTTGGGGTTGATATGTTTAATGTTCATGCTAGTGCTGGAAAGCGTGCTATGAGTGAAGTTATGAATAGACTTGAAAAATATGAAACTCGTCCTATCGTCTTAGCAGTAACAGCATTAACATCTTTTAGTGAAGAGGAGTTTGGGGCTGTTTATGAAAAAGATATAGCATCAAAAGCAGATCAGTTTGCTAAAGATGCAATGGATAGTGGACTTGATGGTGTTGTTTGTTCAGCTTTTGAAAGTAAATCGATTAAAAATATCACTTCAGAAACATTTATGACTCTTACTCCTGGGATAAGACCATTTGGAGAAGATGCTGGTGACCAAAAAAGAGTTGCAGATATATCTTTTGCTAAAAATGCTCTTGTAGATTTTATAGTTGTTGGTCGTCCTATCTATCAATCTGAAAATCCTGCTGATGTAGTTAAACGTATTTTAGAAAAGATTTAAAGAGGCTTTGCTATACTTCGCTTGATTTATAGGACTAGAGCCTATATCTCAATAAGGAAAATCGATGACAAAAGAGTACATATTTACTTCAGAGTCTGTAACAGAAGGGCATCCTGATAAGATGGCTGATCAAATTAGTGATGCGATTCTGGATTATATTATTGAAAACGACCCTCAAGCACGTGTTGCTTGTGAGACATTAGTGTCAAATGGTTTTTGTGTAATTGCAGGTGAACTTAAAACAACAGCTTATGCCCCTATGCAAGAGATTGCTAGAAAAGTTATTCAAGAGATTGGTTATACTGATGCTACTTATGGTTTTGATTACCGTGCCGCAGCAGTTTTAAATGGAATTGGTGAACAATCTCCAGATATTAACCAAGGTGTTGATAGAGAAAATGGAGAGATAGGTGCAGGTGACCAAGGTTTAATGTTTGGTTATGCTTGTAGTGAAACAGATGTTTTAATGCCTCTTCCAATTCATTTAGCACACCGTTTAACTCAGCGTTTAGCAGAGGTTCGTAAAGATGGAACAGTTCCATACCTTCGCCCTGATGGGAAAGCACAAATAAGTGTTAAATATGTAGATGATAAACCTGTTTCAATAGATACAGTTGTTATATCTACACAACACCATGCAGAAGCTACACAAGAACAGATTCACAAAGATATGATTGAAGAGGTTATAAAAAAAGTTATACCTGCTGATATGATGGATGAAAATACTATTTTTCACATAAATCCAACAGGTAAATTTGTAATTGGTGGTCCACAAGGTGATGCTGGTCTTACGGGTCGTAAGATTATAGTTGATACGTATGGTGGTTCATGTCCTCATGGTGGAGGTGCATTTAGTGGTAAAGACCCTACTAAGGTAGATAGAAGTGCTGCTTATGCTGCACGTCATGTTGCAAAAAACCTTGTAGCTGCTGGTGCTTGTGAAAAAGCAACTATCCAAGTTGCTTATGCAATTGGTGTTATTCAACCAGTTTCTATTATGGTAGATACACATGGAACAGGTACAGTAAGTGAAGAAAAAATAGAAGAGTGTATTAAAGAACTTTTTGACCTTTCACCAAAAGGTATTATTGAATCTCTTGATCTGTTACGCCCTATTTATAGAAAAACTGCTGCTTATGGTCACTTTGGTCGTGAAGAGGATGGTTTTACATGGGAAAAAAGAGATAGAGTAGAAGATATTAAAAAATATTTAGAATTGTAACTATTTGAATAATTTTAAGTTTTCTAAAACAACTTTTAGCTAAATTTAAAATTCTTCACTGTATAGTTACTCCAACATAAACATAGGAGAAAAAAATGGCAGTTTTAATTAATGATACATGTATTAACTGTGGCGCTTGTATAGATGAGTGTCCAACTGAAGCGATCGTAGATGAGGATGATAATCCAACAGATGAGGACATCTATTTTGTTCACTCTGAAAAATGTGTAGAGTGTGTTGGTCATCATGATGAACCAGCTTGTGCAACTGCATGTCCTACTGAAGGATGTATTACTTGGAGTGAAATTGGTGAAAGTCCAGAGCATCGTGATGATATCACTGATGAGCAACGTTCAAATAAAGAAGCTATTGTAGAATAGTTTTTTTTCTTTTAGAGTAGTATTTTTACTACTCTAATTTTTTCACTTAAATCTCTCTTTCCCTCGAAAAAATAACACTATTTTTCTATTTAAACTCAAAATAACTCTTTTTTAGATATAATCCCACTCTAATTTTATATATTTACAGGAGATTTGATGGAACGTACATTATCAATAATTAAACCAGATGCAGTAGCTAAAGGTGTTATCGGACAAATATTAGCTCGTTTTGAAGACAAAGGTCTTACAATAGCTGCAACAAGAAAAATGCAACTTTCTCGTGGTGATGCAGAAGCATTTTATGCTGTTCACGCTGAGCGTCCTTTTTTCAATGACTTAGTTGACTTCATGATTAGTGGTCCAGTTGTTGTTACAGTTTTAAAAGGTGAAAATGCTATGCAAATTAACCGTGACTTAATGGGTGCTACTAATCCTAAAGAAGCTGAAGCTGGTACAATCCGTGCTGATTTTGCTGAAAATATAGATGCTAATGCTGTTCACGGTAGTGATTCAGTTGAAAATGCAGCTATCGAAATTGCATTTTTCTTTTCAGAAAGAGAAATCTCTTAAAGTTTATTCTTGAAAGTAACATTAAGAAAAATAAACAAAACACCGTTAGATTTTGAAATTAAATCTAATGAAATAGCTTTTAAAGGTTATTTGCAGTACCATTCGGGTAAATTAATTCTGCTCAAAGCAGACTTAAATGGTTTACTCAATACTGAGTGTAGTAAATGTGGCGAAGAGTTTGAACTTACAGTAGATGAAAAAGTAGAATTTTTTATCTCTGATGGTTTATTTAGTGATGAAGATAGTATCGATTTAGATGTTGTTGAATCATTTGACTCTACGGCAGATTTAGATGAGCTTTTAAACTCTGAACTTGAGCTTATCAAAAGTGACTATCACAGTTGCGAAAATTGTAAATAAAATTTAAACAAAGGAATAAATTATGGCAGTACCTAAGAGAAGAGTATCTCATTCACGTGGCGCGAAAAGAAGAACTCACTACAAGATTACTTTAGCTAAACCAGTTAAATGTGAAGATGGAACTTATAAGTTACCACACCACATCAACCCAACTACTGGTGAGTATAAATAGTCAATGGTTAAGATTGCTATTGATGCAATGGGCGGGGACTTTGGTCCTGAGCCAATTGTAAAGGGTTGTATTCAAGCCTTAAAGACAAAAAACTTCACTCCTATTCTTGTAGGAAAAAAATCAGAAATTTTACCTCTGTTACCAAAACGTTATAGAGATAAGATTTCTATTATAGAAGCTGATGATGTTATCTCAATGAGCGATGCTGCAACTGATGCAGTAAAACGTAAAGAGAGTACAATCTATAAAGCTATTAACCTTGTAAAAAATGGTGAAGCTGATGGTATTGTATCTGCTGGTCACAGTGGTGCTACTATGACACTTGCTACTCTAAGACTTGGTCGTCTTAAAGGTATCGCCCGTCCTGCACTTATCACATTTATGCCTACAAAAGTTGGTAATCGTACAGTTCTATTAGATGTTGGGGCAAATGTTGATTCTAAACCTGAACATCTTGTACAGTTTGCCATTATGGGTGGATGCTATTCTGAATTTGTAATGGGTGTAAAAAATCCTAAAATTGGACTTCTTGCTAATGGCGAAGAGGATTCAAAAGGAAATGATGTTACAAAAACAGCTCATAAATTACTTAAAAATCAAAAAGGTTTTATAGGTAATGTTGAGGGTGGAGATATTTTTAATGGTTCTTGTGATGTAGTAACTTGTGATGGATTTGTTGGAAACCTAGTACTTAAAACTACTGAAGGTGTTGCATCTACTATTAGTGGTCTTATTAAAGATTATATTAGAAAATCTCCTATCGCTATTACGGGTGCACTTTTGATGAGAAAAGTTTTTAAACTTCTTAAAAAAGATATCGACTATGCTGAAATTGGAGGTGCTCCTCTTATTGGCATTAAAAGTTGTGTAATCATTAGTCATGGAAAAAGTAATGCTAGAGCGATTGAAAATGCTATCTATCAAGCTATAAATTATGTTGATGCAGATGTAAATCAACATATTTTAGCAAAAATCCAAGAGTACAATCAAAAGGAAAAATAATGGCTTATGCAGCTCTAAGATCTATCGGTGCTTATGCTCCAAAAAACATCTTGACAAATGAAGATTTATCTAAAATGGTCGATACAACTGATGAATGGATAACAAAACGTACTGGTATCAAAGAGCGTCATATTGCTGATAAAGATGAGCATACAAGTGATTTAGGTGTAGAAGCTGGAAAACTAGCGATAGAGCGAAGTGGAATAGCTAAAGAAGATATAGATATGATTATCTGTGCTACTATCTCTCCCGATTATTTTAATATGCCCTCTACTGCTACTATAATCTCCAATAAACTTGGTCTTCCTCCCGTTACTGCTTTTGATATTTCTGCTGCTTGTACTGGATTTGTATATATACTTTCTATTGCAAAAGCTTTTATAGAGTCTGGTATGAAAAAAAATGTACTTATTATTGGTGCAGAAAAACTTTCAGCTATTACAGATTATACAGACCGTGGAACTTGTATTTTATTTGGTGATGGAGCTGGGGCTGCTGTTATTAGTGCTACTGATAACAAAGAAGAGGCTATTATAGATATTCATACTGGTGCTGATGGTACTTATGCCGATCTACTTATGACTCCAAATGGTGGTACAGGTTCTCCTCATGATTCACTAGAGCAAGAGGCTGGAGCATGTTTTATGCAGATGAAGGGTAATGAAACGTTTAAAGTTGCTGTTCGTACTCTTACAAAAGATGTAAAAGAGATTTTAGCTAAAAATGAGATAGAAAGTTCATCTATCAAACATTTTGTGCCACATCAAGCTAATTATAGAATTATTAAAGCTGTTGGTGATGCTCTTAAAATGAAAGAGGAACAAGTGGTTGTTACTGTTGCAAAATATGGTAATACTTCAGGTGCTTCTATTCCTATGGCTATTAATGATATTTATGAAAATGGGACACTTAAAAAAGGGGAACTTCTACTTTTAGATGCCTTTGGTGGTGGTCTTACTTGGGGTTCTGCTTTAGTTCCTTTTTCTCCTATAAAATAACACTTTTGGAACCGCGGATTTATCCGTGGCTCTCTCTTTTAGATAAAATCTCAAAAATATTCTTATAAAAAACTTCTGCTTTAGGCAATATTAAATTAGATTCTCTCTGCTTCACTCCCCACATAGGCTCTGGAAAATAACTGTCATATTCAAATCTAGCCATTATATGAATATGAACACGAGGTAACATATTTGCAAATGATGCCATATTTATTTTTTTAGGATTATAATATTTTATCATCTCTAACTCTAAAATATCATAGACCTCCCAAAGTTTTAAACGTAACTCTTTAGGAACATCACTTAATTCGTAATACTCCTTTTTTGTAAATATTTTAAGCCAAGGTATTTCACTTTTTTCTATCTCAACATAAAGATTTTCATCTTCATAAATAATATTAGAACCAACCATCATCTAAACAATCCTCTTTCGTTTCTTTTTTAAACTCTTGATATTTTGTACTATTTTTATCAATAGCTATATATTCATCATAGATATAAGTTTTAAATACTGCTTTATCAACACATTCACAAAGTTCACTATTATTACTATCAACACAAGTTTTTATCATCTCAGTTTTTTGTTTCTCTGTCCAACCAAAATAACTGTTATAAAATGGAAGTAATGTCCAAATAGCAAAACCTAGTGTTAAAACTATATTTACTATATACTCATTTTTCTTTGTCTCTAAATATCGCTTAATATCATACGATATTAAAATTAGAAAAATTATCTCTAAACCTATTATAAACCAATCACTATCTAAAAAATCGAACATCTATTTCCTTTTAAAACTTAAAATTTGGACGAAAGAGGAACTGATGATTATCTATACCATCTCTCTCTACATCTCCACTATACTTTTGATTACTATTGAGGAGATAACCTATTCCTAAGCCAAATACAGCCTTACTCTCTCCACTAACTGGAAACTTTTTCTCTATCATTAGCTCTATTTTTGTTAAATCTAATGTTTTAGCACTAAACTCTATCATAGATTCAAATGCACTATTATAGAATAGAGAATAAACACTTTGGTCAAAATCGATACTACTTCTTCTTGCACCTATATACATTGTATTTTCAAAATCTTCATTTTCATTGATTTTATACCCAACTCTAAAACTCCAATCTAAATCTTGTTTCTCTTTTTCTCTTGTACCTTTTAATTTAAATTCAAGATTTATCCATCTGTTAGAATAGAGTAGATTATCGTTAATTGAGTTATCTCCTAATGTAACTAAATAACCGATATAAGCTCTATTTTTACCTATATTTTTACTATTTTTATTTTTAAAAACTGCCATTCGTCCAAAGAAAAAAGAGAGTGAATAGGGTTCATCAAATCCTGCTGTTACAGACTTTATAAGGTTTGATGATTTTGCATTATACCTATCATACTGTTCTAAATGCTTATTTCTTATATGCAAACCCCAAAGAGGCATAGGGTGAACAGCAAACTCTATCAAAAATATATTTGGGTCAAATGTTTGTAAAAGTAGGTCAGAATATATATCCACTTCATTAACAAGAGAGTAATCTGCAACCTCATTTGCAGTATCTAAATCTATAAAAGCAGATATATTTGAATAATATATATCAGCTTCATAGTCAAACTCTACAAAATCTTCTCCATAAATAATAGGAGAAAAAATGAATAAAAATAAAAAACTAAATTTCAAAACTATTTTCGTATCACTTTTATGGCTTCTGCACACATTGTCAAACCAAAAGTAGCCGTAACGCCAATAAAACTACCCTTCTCTTTTGTAACAGCTTCCTCACTTGAAAAAATCACTTTATACTTTTTGTTAAACCCTCGTTTACGAAGTTCATAACGTATTTTAGAACCAAACTTATCCCCATAACTTTTCCAAATAGTATCACTTTTTACCTGTGTAGGGTCAAGGCGTTTAGCACTTCCAAAAGAGGAGATAAGCTTTTTATAACATTTTTGAGCAAGAGCTAGTTTAGCATTTCTATCGTCAATAGCATCTAATACCAAATCATATTTATCAAAATCAAATGCCCATACCCACTCTTCATCTATACGTTTATTTATCGTTGTGATAGTTGGATAGTGCTTTTTAAGCGCATCAACTTTTACCTCTCCCTCATGGAGTTCTGAGTGTATCTGACGGTTTTGATTTGTGATGTCATACATATCAAAATCTACGATGGTTATATCGGTCACACCACTTCTAACTAAGCAATCAAGACAATGCCCACCTACTCCACCTACTCCGAGTAAGATTATTTTGGCATTTTGAAGTTTTTCGAAGTCTTGGTTTAGGAGTTGTTTTATACGTTTATATTTCATTAATTACTCTATCCACTCATTAAGCCCACTCATACTCTCATAAGCACTCATATCCAACATAATAGGAGAAATAGAGATAAATCCAGCCTCAATAGCCTCGTGGTCACTCAATCCTTTTTTGCCTTCACGTGGAGCAAAAGCAAGAGGGTGTAAACCTAGCCAATAATATTCCTCTCCTCTTGGGTTTCTATGCATATGTGAATCATTTGCATAAAATCTGTATCCTGCATACGTTACTTTTATCTCTGCTTCTTGTTTTTCTGAGGGAATATTAATATTTAAAAATTGACGTGGAGGAAGAGGAAATTTACCTTCTCTTATCTTTGTAACAATTTTTTTGATAGTTTCTTTAGCAAGAGTAAAATCTCCACTAGGGTTTGTAAAATCCATTACTTGACTTATAGCGATAGAGGGAATATCGTGTAAAACTCCTTCCATAGCACCTGCACAAGTTCCTGAATATGTAATGTCTTCACCCATATTTGAACCTCTATTTATCCCACTTACCAATAAATCTGGTTTTTCATCGTTGTATATAGCACTTAAAGAAAGATAGACGCAATCAGTAGGTGTTCCATCTTCAAGTTTATAAAAATCATCATCAACACTTACAAATTTAAGTGGTCTTGTAAGAGTAAGAGAGTGTCCACAAGCTGATTTTTCATTTGCTGGAGCAACTACTGTTACTTGAACATCTGGTAACTCTTTGAGTGCAGAAACTAACTCTCTTAAACCTTTTGCATCGTAGCCATCATCATTTGTTACTAATATTTTATAATTCAAGTTTTTGTCCTCTACCGTAAATATTTAAACTACGATTTGATATATAAGGTATCATCCCATTATCTCTAATAATTTTTATCGCTTCATCTGCTTTATCTATATCATTTTCATCTAAATAATCAACGGCTATAACATTCAATCCATAATCTTGAATCTTATCTATATGAAGATGTAACCACTCTCTATCGCCATCTGATATTTTTCTATACTTATCTTCTCCAGAACCTAAACCAAAATAATATGACTCAAATAAAACCGCTTCTAATGACTGATGTACATCATCCATTATCTCAAAGCCTCGGTTAATAATTAGTTTTGATTTTGGGTATCTTGTATGAAATTCATTGATAAATAGAATAAGTTTTTTCTCATAAGCAGAACGCTCTTTATCTGTCTTACAAGCTAACTGATAAGAGTCTAATGTATCAAAAAAGAAATGTTTAAACCCTTTTTTCATTACTGGTTCTATCATCTCATTAAATAAAAATTCTCTATATTCAGCCTTTTTAATATCAAGAACTTCACTTTCCCATTCATTATTTTTAGCGATAATCCACTCTTTTTTAACCTTTTTATACTCTATTACATCTTTAGATATTTCACATATACTTACATAAGCATACATATTTTCTCTATTATTAAAAAACTCTGGTGTAGCTGTATCTATATGATTTGATTGAACGATTATATAATCATTATTTTGCACTTTTGAATATGATATATCAGTACCATAAAAAACGATTGCATTTTTTTCATTTGATGCAAAAAGAGAGGAGTAAAACATTGAAGCCAATGCTATTATTTTTTTATTAATCCATTTCATATTTAATTACAAAACTTATGTATGCTGAGATTATGTTGTTTAGTTGATAATGTTTATTGTTATTTATATTTACTGCATCAACATTCAATATCCGACTACCTAATTCTAAATAGCTATTGTCTCCTATATCATAACCAAAACCAGCACCTCCACCAAAATAGGGATCAGCTAGAGTACGAGAAATATTTTCACCCTCTAATTTAATTTTAGCATTTAGCATACCACCCTCTATACCGATAAAGAAATCACTATTTTTTGTAAAATTAAAAATATATTGCCCCTCAACACCATAAGTAGTAATATAATCAAAATTACTATCTGCATAATATCTTGCATTTAAGTATATACGATAATTTCGAGTTTGTCCCCCTATTTTAAGAGCAATATTTCCTGAGGTATCTTTATTTACCGCATCAGTTGAACCAAGCATTTCACTACTTACATTACTTACTCCAACCTCTATACCTACTAAGGATTTTGCTTCGTAGGTGTACTCATTTGCTACTAATAGGCTTGTACAAAGAGTTGTTATTATGAGTGACTTTTTTAAATAATTTTGTATCATTTTATTCCTTTTAAAATTCATTTTCAACACGTAGTTCTGTAATCGTGATAGTACCTGTTTTACTCTCATTTTCTGATACATTAACATCAACATAAGCTTTACAATTATCTAAATCTCCATTTGAATCAGAAACAGCATCTATTGATAAGTTATTACTAACCTCCACTCTATATGAAAATTTTGAGTTAGAATAAAAAGTTTCTGTCTCTTGAATAGGGATAAAAATTCTATACTGTTTATTACTTACTCCATTTTCAACTGAAACAGGTGTTGTTTTTCCATCTATCCCTAATCCTAATCCTCTTAAAGTTATTTTTTTTGATTCTCCGATACGAATAGTTTGTCCATTATGTATACCAAGTAGATTAGTCCATAACATCACACTCTTACCTACTAAATAGTAATCATATTCAACTATTATCTTAACACTTCCTGTTTCATCAATAGTATAGTTATTATTTTCAGGATAAACATTAGCAACCCATTCTACACCCTCTTCACATCTATCTTGACGATAGTTATATCCAACTGCAAAACCTAAATTTGAAGTAGTATTTCCTTCAAAAGTATCTCTTAAATCTACAGTATCTGATGAATCTATATTTATATCCCACTTTCCAGAAGCATTATATCTATATCCATTAGCAAATGTAACGAGATACTCATTTGTATCATCAATATTATCAAATACATTATTAGATCCAATTTGAGAATCTACAGTAAAATTTTGATCTACTAAATCAAGTGTTCCATTTCCATCACTTGGTTTAAAATAAAGATAATTAGATGAATTATTAACAGTAGCCGAACTTTGAGTATATCCAGACATAACACCCATTGAAATAGCAGGGTATGTATTTACTAAATTACTATATTTATCAGTAACTGTTACTACCCATTTTTCAGCCATTTTAGCTCGAGATTGAAGCTCTTCTGTAGAGGGTAATGTACCTGCATAAGATAAACTAATAGCACTTGGTGGTCCAGAAAGAACTAAAATATTAAATATTTTAGTTAAATTTTGTTCATTATTATTAACATCTTTAAAAGTAGTTTCTATTTTAATAGGAATTACACCTGAAATATTGTCAGTTTTTAAATTAACAGTAACATTATTAGTATCATAAAAATCTAAAGAATTATCTATTCTTCCACTAGTATCTTCTAATATAGCTAATGCGGGATTTAATAAAGTTACTTTTATATTTGTCATATTAGAATCAGGAACAGATATATCATCTGTATCTTCAACACTAAATGATATAAATCTACTACTTTGTAAACCCATAGAAAGTTCATTATCAACTAAAGAACTTCTTATACTATATGTTGTTAAAACAACTTGGTCTGGATCTGGATTTATAAGAATTTTTAATTCAGTCATAACAGATCTCTCTGATTCATGATAAAATTTAAAAACTATATCTGAGGTATCTATATCTAACTGAGTAGGTGCAGTATAAACAAACCTTGCTTTTCCATCTACGAGTTCTATAGTTGAAGTTTCAAAACTTCCGATATCTCTTCCATTTAGTATCTCATTTGGATATATTATTTTTACACTACCATCTGGATAAGGACTATTATCGGCATCAAATACTGAAATATCTATATTAAGTACCTCACTATTAATCGTCACATTAATATCATTAAGAGTTGCTATTCTTGGAATTTTTGGAGAATATATTACTTCAAGTGGTGCTGTTATTGTTTCATTGCCTGTATATACAAAAATAAACTCTAATGGATTTATAATTGCAACTAAAGGAGATGGTGCTATTAATGTAAATATAGCCTCTCCATTGATGATATTTACTTCACGTTCCATAAAATGACCACCACTTATATTATTATCAATAATCTCAGTAGGATATTTTACAATAATAGAACCATTTTCAAGAGTTTGATTGTTTTCATCAAAAGCTAAAACTTTTATCTTTACCTCTTCATCACTTTGAGTAAGTGTAATTGATGGATTTTGAAGATGGATTCTTGGTTTTGCTTGAGCTGTATCTATTGTGAATGTAGCGTTTATCTCTTTAGATATATCATTTTCTATTCTAAAAGTTAAACTATCCATTTGCATATCTAAAAGATTTTCAGGAGAACTATACAAAAAATCTATTTTACCCTGTGCATCAGTAGTCCCACTAAATTTATTTATACTACCCTCTACACCATTAAAATATTTAACTATAATAGTTTCATTTTGTGCTGGTGCTTCTTGGGGATTTTCTAAATATAATTCAATAGTATGTGTCTGTAAAGATTGAGTAATAGTAAATGTAGATGGTAATAAAGATAGAGTATAGTTTGTGTAATCTTTTACTGCTATTGTTGTATCAACAGTTAGAGTAGTTGTATCACTAAATGAACTATTACTCTCCAAACTAAACACAAGATTATAATCAGTTCCATCTACTAAATTTGTAACTGCTGTATATTCAAACGCTAAATGACCATTACTGTCTGTAATACCACTAAAGCTACTCATAGTCCCTTGACTTCCATCAAAGTAATCTAATACTATCGACTCTCCATCTGCTGGTCTATTCTCTGCATCTTCAAAGTATATATCTATCACTTTTGATTGTGAATCTTCTGTGATTGTTGATGTTGCAGGTATTGATGTTAATTTGTAACCTGTGTAATCTTTTACTATTAATGGTGTTTTATTTACAGTTATTGTTGTGTTCACGTCTATAGAAGTATTATTTTCCATACGAAACTTTAAAGTATTTAACAAACCATTAGTAACTATCTCTGGTGATATATATTCAAATGCTACATGACCATTCTCATCTGTAGTTTTACTAAAACCACTTTCAAAAACTTGAACTTGATTTAAAAGAATATAGTTAGCACTCGAAACACTACCTTTATTTCCATCAAAAAAATCCAATAAAATAACTTGACCCTCTGCTGGTCTATTATTCATATCTTTTAAATAAATATCTATTACTTTAGATTCTAAACCATCTGTTACTATTTTATTTTGAGGTTCTAAAACTGTTAAATTATATCCACTATAATCTACACCTCCACTGTTAGTACCAACTATAAAAGTTATATTGGCATCTTTATTTGGATTGTTTTGCATTTTCAGATGTACTGTATAAGTATCATTTTGAGCTACTGTAAGTGGTGCTATATATTCAAATGCTAAATAACCATTAGCATCTGTAGTTCCACTAAATGCATTCATTGTTCCATTATTACCAAAAAAGTAATCTACAAGGATAACTTCATTTGATGCAGGTTTATTATCATCTGTTTCTATATAAACATCTATAATTTTTGATTGTAAACCTGTTGTAATAGTGTTGTTATTTACTATTGCATTTAATATATATCCATTGTACTTAGCATTAATAGCACCTGAACCAACTGTAAATGAAGTAATCGTACTATATGAACTATTCTCTTCTAAACTAAAAGTAAGGTTATACTCATCTCCTGAACTTATATTTTTTCCTGATATATATTCAAATGCTATATGTCCATTCGCATCTGTAACCCCATTAAAAGCACTCATTGTACCTTGACTTCCATCAAAATAATCTAATACTATCGATTCTCCAACAGCAGGTCTATTATTTGCATCTTCAAAATATATGTCCACTACCTTTGCTTGTAAAGGAGAAGTGATTATTGATGCTGATGGTAAAGATATTAAGCTATACCCTTTATAATCTTTCAATAATTTATTGCTATTTATATCTATCACTACATTTTTACTAATAGAACTATTATTTTCCAATCTAAATGTTAAATTAAAATCATTTAAGTTGTTAATTATAGTTGGTGACTTATATTCAAATACGGCATGACCATTTAAGTCTGTAATAGCACTAAAAGAGTTAATAGTTCCATTATTTCCATCAAAGAAATCTAATAATATACGTTGTCCATCAGCAGGTCTAGCATCCATAAACTTTAAATATAGATCTATTACCTTCGATTGTGAAGCCTCTGTAATCTCTTTAATTATCGGTTCTAAAACAGTTAAACTATAGTTACTATAATCTAGGTTATCAATATTTTTAGTTGCTTGAAATGTAATATTTATATCTTTATTTGGATTACTTTGTAGTTTAAATACTAAACTGTATTTATCGCCAGATTGTACTCTACTCGGTGACTTATATTCAAAGGCTATATGACCATTAGCATCTGTTACTCCAGAAAAAGCGTTCATTGTTCCGTAACTACCATCAAAGTAATCTAATAATATAGTTTCATTAGATGCAGGTTTATTATCATCTGTCTCAACGAATATATCTATCACTCGTGGTTGTTGGGGCATTGTAATAACTCTACTGTTTTCAGTCGCTGTAATTTTATAGTTATCATATTTGGCATCAGTTAAAAAAGTAAGATTTAAATTAGTATTTATACCTGAATGATTATATAAATTTAAGACTACACTATTACCTAATCCTAATGAATTTAATTTACTTATTGTTTCCAACAGATTACTTGGTCCATTATAATTAAAATCTACTTTACCATTAACAATAGTTATTTCCGAAGGTAAAGTACCTATATCTATCCCATTGCTAATTATAGATTCAGGGTATTTAATAAATAAACTAGTGTTTACATTTATTGTACTTTTATCTGTATAAGCATATAAACTTAAATTGTTAATCTGATTTGAAGATTGAACCGAAATATTAGATTCAGATAAAACTAATGTTTTTAAAATAGGTGTTACAGAGGAATAGTCATCCGATGAGTTAAAGTCTATATAGAGAGTAATATTGACATCAGCTCTATCTGTTGTATGAAAAAGAAAATTTACACCTTTGTATCCACTATCTTCTCGTGCTTTTAAATCTGATGGTGCTGTATATGTAAAATGCACTCTTCCATCTACAATAGGAGCTTTTGGAGGTAATATAGTTCCAAAATCGATCCCTTTTTCAATAAATTCAACAGGCCATTGAAAAGTAATCTCTCCCTCTGTTGTAGTAGAACCACTAGAGTTAAAAGCCATAATATATATATCTTTTATCTCTCCACTTCTATTTATTGAAATATCATTTCCATTAATAATAGAAAGTGTATCTACTTCACTTGTTGCATCAATATTTATTTGAGGTAAAGTTGTAGTATTTGTATCTATTTTTATTACATCAGTCTCAGAGAATTCACTATCTTCAATAATAGGAATATCATCACTCACACCACTATTATTACTTTGACAACCCACAAAACTAAAGGTTAAAAACACAATTATCAATACAGTTTTAAATATATTCATTTACTTTTCTCCAAAATTTATAATTTTTTTAATAAAAATAAATTATATCTTAAATAGTGTATGAATTTGCTCAATAGGTCTTATTTTTAAACTAAATTACATTAGAACAAACCACTCCACTACTAAAAGCCCACTGAAAATTATATCCGCCAAGTTCACCAGTAACATCAACAACTTCACCTATAAAATAAAGCCCTTCTACATCTAAAGACTCTAAAGTATATCTGTTTAGCTCACTTGAAAGAACTCCACCTTTACAAACCTCAGCTTTTGTAAAACCAAAATTTCCAGCTGGTGCAAACTCGTAACTATGAATTTTTTTAAGCTTTTCTAAACTCTCTTTATTTAACTTTCTACACTCAATATCTTCAACATCTAATGCCGATAAGATAGCTTTAGTTAAACGTTTAGGAAGATTTATTACCGAACTTACTAATTTTTTACTTCCATTTACTAGCTCTGAAATATTTTGATTTGGTAAAAAATCTATACTTATATTTCCCTTTTGCCAATAGAGTGAAGTAGATAAAATAGCTGGTCCACTTATCCCCTTATGAGCAAAAAGCATATCCTCTTTAAGTATCTTGTCATCAACTGTTATATGAACATAACAGCTTAATCCACTCAGTTCTTTCATCCAAAACTGTTCTGGTTGTAGAGTCATACCCACTAAAGCAGGAGTAAACTCCTTTACTTTTATATCAAAGCTTTTTGCAATACGAAGACCAATATCACTAGCACCTAAAGTTTTAAAACTTTTTCCACCTGTGGCTACAACTACTTTTTTAGTTTTTAATAAGCCTTTGGAGGTTTTAACTTCAAAAATAGTATCTCTTTTTTCAACACTAAATATCTCACTATTTAAAATAGTTTGAAAATGAGAAGTTTTGCTTTTAAGTATATCTATTATCTCATCTGCACTATCTTTACAAAAATAGTATCTATCTTTACGAATAATAGGCTCAACACCATTACTAGCTAAAAAGTTTAACAAATCATCTCTTGAAAAAGAGGAAAGAACATACTCTATAAGTTCTTCATCTCCATCAAAATTATGTTCACTCACTTCTACATTGGTAATATTACACTTACCACCACCAGAAATTTTAAGTTTTTTTGCTATCTTTTCATTACTATCTATTATAGCTACATCTAATTTTTTATCTAAATGACTTGCACACATCAAGCCACTAGCTCCTGCTCCGAGGATAAGTACATCATATATTTTCATAAAGAAATTATACTGTATAATACAAAAAATTTTAAAAGAAGAAGTAATATATATGAGCAATAAACTCCACATAGTCTCTCTAGGCTGTACAAAAAACCTTGTCGATACAGAAGTTATGATGGGCAAACTTCAAAACTTTGAACTCACAGATGATAGCACAGATGCCGATGTAATCATCGTAAATACTTGTGGATTTATAGACGCTGCAAAAGAGGAATCTGTAAATACAGTTCTTTCACTTCACGATGAGAGAAAAGAAGATAGCGTTTTAGTTATGGCTGGATGTTTAAGTGAACGCTATAAAGATGACTTAGCAACACAGATACCTGAGGTAGATATTTTTACAGGTGTTGGAGATTATGAAAATATAGATGAGCTTTTAAAAGAGAAAAAGAGTCGTTTTAGTGATGAAGTTTATTTGATAGATGGAGCAGAACGTGTAGTTACTGGTTCAACTTATCACGCTTACATAAAACTCTCAGAGGGTTGTAATCAAGCGTGTAGTTTTTGTGCTATTCCATCTTTTAAAGGTGCTTTAAACTCTCGTAATCTCGACTCTATCGCTAAAGAGGTTGAGGGCTTAGTTAAAAAAGGCTTTTACGACTTTAGTTTTGTTTCACAAGATAGTTCTTCATATCTCCGTGACCAAAATATCAAAGATGGTTTATCTCTTTTAATGCAACGAATCGAACTTATAGATGGTGTTAAAAGTGCAAGAATTCTTTATCTTTACCCATCAACTACAACTATCACACTTCTTAAAAATATCGGTAAAAGTAAAATCTTTCATAACTATTTTGATATGCCTATCCAACACATAAACGATGATATGCTTCGTATGATGAAGCGTGGATTTGGTAAAGATAAAACAGTAGAACTTTTAGACTATATGCGTTCATTACCTAACTCTTTTGTACGTACAAGTTTTATAGTTGGTCACCCAAACGAAACACAAGAGATATTTGATGAAATGTGTGAGTTTGCAGAGAGTTTCGAATTTGATAGAATCAATGTATTTGCTTATTCAGATGAAGAGACAACATCAGCTTATGATATGAGTGAAAAAATCTCGGCTGAAGTAATAGCAGAACGAGCGCAAATTCTTGGTGATATTGTGGCAAAGGGAACAACTAAATCACTTGAAGCTGAAATAGGTACAGATATAGAGCTTATAATAGATGGCGAAAGTGACGAACACGAGTATCTTTTAAGTGCAAGAAAAACTATGTGGGCACCAGAGATAGATGGTGAAATATATGTTAATGATAGAACGAAAGATGATGAAGATTTAGTTTTTGGGAAGATTTATAGTGCTAGGGTTACGGGGATTGTTGGGAATATTTTGACGGCTGTTGTGGATAATGGGTAATATGCCTATTCAGATAAGGAAATTAAATGGGTATTATTGAATTTACATGGGGAGCAATGGCAGGTGGTATTGCTTATGATGGTGTTAAAATGATTTTAGCTGGTTCGTACGATAAATTAAAAGTTTTTTTTGATAATGAAAAGAAAGAAGAATTTAACTCACATTTAGAAACTATTTTATCTGTAAGTGAAGAGATTAAAACTAAACTTGAAGAATTACAAAATAAAATAGAGATTAATGATTCATTTGAAAAAATTATAGACTCTGATATAACTGTTAATGGTAAAAATAAAAAAGTTACTAATAGTTTTAAAGATATAAAGAATAGTACAATTAATATATGAGTGAAAATACTTTAGTACCATATTCAATTAATGATAGCTTTAATAATCTACAAAACTGTACAGTGAATTTAAAAAATGAAAATTTTAAACCTACAAAGGAATGGCTTAATAATCAAAATAAACTAGCAATAAAAGATTTAGGTGCAAGATATACACCGGAAATTAATATTGAGGTAGATTATCTTATAGAAAATTTTGATGCATTAGGGAAAAATGATAAATTCTTAAATAATATAGAAATAAGTTTTAACAAGGTGTTTTTAGATTTTAATAAAAAATATCAAAAAATAAAGAATTTTTCTAAAGAATTAAGCATATTAATTAATGATTTTAATATTATTTATAAAGATATTAATTTTGCGAAATTTACTAACTATAAAGAAATTGAAAAATTGCTTGAAGAAATTCAAAAAAATTTATTTGAAAATGACTTGGCTGATGTGATAAGTAATAGTGATAATTCTGATGTAGATAAATTTCAAGATACAATTTATGATTTTTTTAATTTTTTTAGAGAATATAGTGAAAGAATTAATTTATCTATTAATCCTTATGTAATATTAGAGGGAGAAGCAGGAATAGGAAAATCTCATCTATTAGCAGATATTGTTAATAATCGAATAAAAGAAGAATATAGTTCTATTTTTTTATTAGGACAACATTTTAGGGAAGATAAAAATCCTTGGAATCAAATCTTGGATTTATTGGATTTGAGATGTACTAAAGATGAATTTTTAGTTGCTTTAAATACAAAAGCCAAAACTGACAATAAAAGAGCTATTATTTTTATAGATGCAATTAATGAGGGAAAAGGTAGAAATTTTTGGAACAAATTCTTAATTAGTTTTATAGAGACAGTTAAACAATATGAATGGTTAGGATTAGTATTTAGTATTAGAAATTCATATTTTGATTTTATAGTTCCAAATGAAGTTATTGAGAAAAATTTATTAATAAAAGTAACTCATTATGGTTTTCAAAGTATAGAAGATAATGCTACAAAGCATTATTTTGAATATTATAATATTGAACAAGCACTAATACCTTTGTTAAACCCTGAATTTTCAAATCCACTCTTTTTAAAAATATTTTGTGAGGGACTTAATAAAAGGGGTCTAACTATCATTCCTGATGGTTATGAGGGTATTACAAATATTTTCGACTTTTTTATAGAGGGTATAGAAGATAAGTTAACAGACAAATATTCAAATATTAAAAGTTTAAAACTCATATATAAAGTTATTAAATCTTTAATTAGTTCAATAATAGATAATCAAACAATTGCTTATGATGAAGCTTACATTTTGGTGGAAAATGAAATATCGCCATATAGATTAGAAGTAGGTTTGTTAGACGATTTAATTTCTCAAGGACTATTATCTAAAAACATATCTTATAAAAATAGAGAACTGATAGAAAGTGTTTATTTTACCTATGAGCGATTTGAAGACAATTTGAAAGTTAAGTTTTTATTTGATACTTATTTAGATAAAGATAATCCTAAAAAATCTTTTGAACAAGAGCCATTAAAAAATTATTTGGATGAAAAAAAAGTTCATCAAAATATGGGAATAATAGAAGCTATGAGTATTCAATTACCTGAGCTTTGTGACATTGAACTTATAGATATGATTCATCAAAATCAAAATTTAATAAAGAGCTTTTTTTATAGTTTTCAATGGAGGAAAGTAAAAAGTATTACATATAAAACATTGGAACATATTAATCAGTTACAACTTAAATATAAAGGTATAAGTGAAATTTATTTAGAAGCTATTCTACAATTAAGTTCTATTCCCAATCATCCATTAAACATAAAAAGAATACATCAAAGTTTACTTCAATTAAATTTAAATAAAAGAGATTATAAATGGTCTATATTTATTCATAACTCATTTATTGACGATGGTATTGTTAAAAGAATTATAAATTGGGCTTGGAATAAACAAGATAGCTTCAATATAGATAATGAATCATTGTATCTTTATGGTTTAACACTTGGATGGTTTTTAACTTCATCAAATAGAGAACTTAGAGATAAAACAACTAAAGCACTTGTAAATCTTTTTACGAATAATATTGATATATTTTTAAAAATACTAAAAGAGTTTGAAAATGTAGATGATTTATATGTATTAGAACGCTTATATGCTGTTGGTTACGGCAGTGTTTTACGAAGTGATATATCAGAAACTTTTATCGAATTTGGAAAATATATTTACAATACAATTTTTAATAAAAATGAAATAGTAGAACATATTTTATTGAGAGATTATGCTAAATTAACGGTTGAATATATTAATAATATTTTTGAATTAAATATTGATATGGTTAAGGTACTACCACCATACAGAAGTAAACTACCAAGTAGTTATCCTAGTGATGAATATATTGATACAAAGTATGATAAATATACTAGTGCTATTAGTAGTATTTTATCTTCAATGGTGACAGAAAATGGTAGAAGTGGAAACTTTCGTTATGGAGATTTTGGAAGATATACATTTCAATCATATTTAAGTGATTTTGATAATAGAGACTTTAGAATACAAGACATAAATAATTATGCAGTAGAAATTATTTTTACAGAATATATCTTAGATAAAAAATTATTTGAAACAACAGAAAGTAATCTATCTGCAGGTTATAGTGGTAGAATGGAGCATAAGGTAGAAAGGATAGGTAAAAAATATCAATGGTTAGCACTCCACAAGATATTGGCTATTATTTCAGATAATTATAAAGTTGAAAGTAGGGAATCATATAGAGATAAAAAGTATGAAGATTATCAAGGTACATATCAAATAGGATGTCGAGATATTGACCCTACAACTATTTTAAAAAATAATGAACAAATGAATAATCAATTGCTATTAAATATAGGTAGTGATTTTGAAAATAATTCATTATCAAATTTAGAATGGATGGGTAGTAAAGATAATTTACCTACCATAAATAGTATTGTTAATTTGTACGATAATGAAAAAGAATACTTTTTATTGGATAGCTATTTTTCATTAGATGGAAATAAAGATAATAATAAATATAGAAATTTGTATTATTCAATTAATTCCTTTATTGTTAAAAAAAATGAACTATCTAATATAATAGATTATATGGAAGAGAAAAGCTTTAACATTGGTAGAATGCCTGAATCGAACTCTTTTCACGATATATTTTTAAAAGAATATCCAAATAGTTTGTCATATAAATATATAGATAAGTATTATTACAGTCAACCTCAATGGGAAGATATGATTGATTATGACCAAGAACAGTTACCTAGTAAAATTTTATTAACAGCTACTGAATATTCAAATGAAGGTGGAAGTTATGATTTATCCATAGATGGAGGGATTAGAATTAAACTTCCAAATAAATGGTTAATTAATGAGATGAATTTAAAACAAAATTTAAATGATGGAGAATGGATTAATGAAAATAATGAATTAATCTTTTTTAACTCTACTCAAAAAGATACATTATTTTCAGATAAAAATTTATTGCAACAGTTTTTAGATGATAATGGATATTCTATATTTTGGGCTTTAACTGGAGAAAAACAAATGAGAAATACAGTTAGCAATCATAATAGAGATGATGATTTTATAGGAATCACTGATATTATGGGATATGCTTATTTTGATAATGGAGAATTTAAAGAAAATATTGATTTAAAATTTGAAGAGTCTAAAAATGAATAAAAAATTAATCTTTGTTTACGGAAGTTTAAAAAGAAATTTTGAAAATCATTATGTAATTGAAAAAGCTAAATATAAATGCAAAGCAAAAACTTTAGAATGTTTTGATATGTTCAAAGAAGATTGTGCAAATTATCCCTATTTACTACAACGAACAACACCTAAAAGTTATAATGTTAAGGGTGAGGTTTATGAAGTGTATGGGGATGATATTTTAAATAGATTAGATGCTTTTGAAGATGCTCCTAATTATTATGAACGCCATACTATTAAAGTTAAAATATATGGTGGTAAGATAAAAAAAGTTGAAGCCTATTTTATGAAAGAACAAAAAATTCCGAAGGATAAAGACCCTTTAGAGGAATGGATTGAAGATAAAAATAGTTTCTTATCTGAATTTGAAAAATATTATAAAGAGCGAATATCTTAATGTTGAAAAACTTTACATTAGAAGCCGATAATTCAAGAAGATACTCTAAATTAAATAAACCAAAAATAATAATTGAAGAGTATATTTTTGGTTGTGAATTTGAATTTTACCTCTATGATAATAATGATTATGAAACTATAAAAAAAGAGCTATTTGAAATTTCAGATGCTGACTTATTAACAAATGAGATACGAACTATGGGTGGTACTAACTATCATCAAAATAATGAAAAAATATTTTTGGAGTTAGAACAGTTTAGGAATATTTTTAAAGTAACTTTAGAGAAAAATACAGATGAATATAATATTTTAGAAAAATTTCATTTAGAAAATATAAAGAATTCTACTTCTGAGATACAGATAGAGTTTATGAAAATGATAGAATTAAAAGTTATATGATGCTTAACTCCTCAGCACTCAAAAACCTCAAAAATCAAAAAAACCTCCTAGCATTCTCAGCAGGAGGAGACTCAACTGCACTTTTTTTTCTTCTCTTAGAAAACAACATAAAATTTGATATAGCTATCGTAAATTATAACCTAAGAGAACAAAGCAAAGAGGAAGTTCAATATGCTAAAGAGTTAGCTAAAAAATACAATTTAAAATGCCATCTTTTAAACGCCAATAAAATAGAAAAAAATATGGAAGCAAATGCAAGAGCTATTCGATATGGTTTTTTTGAAGAACTTATAGCAAAACATAATTATAACAATCTTTTAACTGCTCATCATCTTGGAGATAGGTTTGAGTGGATGC